>JBKJSJ010000462.1:0-3428 GCA_046595965.1 Ferruginibacter sp. | reverse complement strand
CGGCTTCAGTTTAGTTACCTGCGCACACTTTATTTAAAAACCGGCAATGAAGAAAAACTGCGTGTGCGGTTAAAAGACGGTATAGGTGCTGTTGTATTAAAATTCCTGGAATTTATTTTTAAGTTTGGCGTTTCTATTTTTATCTGGTTATGGTATACAGTGAGCGGCAGAGAGCTACAAGGGCGGTATGTTTTTTATTCTCAGTGGTACACGCTTCGGGGGTTTTTAAAGAAAGAAGTATTTGTGCGTTGATATTTTTTATCTGCCCGGCAACCAAATTATTTTTTAAAAACTTATTTTTTTAACCACCAAACAAATTATTCTGAATACCAGTAATGGGTGCAATTCTTTTCAGGTGCTCATAAGCCTTTGCTGTTACTTCTCTTCCTCTTGCGGTTCTTTGCAAAAACCCCTGCTGAATTAAAAAGGGTTCATACACTTCTTCCAGTGTGCCCGTTTCTTCGCCCACTGCAGTAGCAATAGTGGTAATGCCTACCGGGCCGCCTTTAAATTTATCTATGATGGTGGTAAGAATTCTATTGTCCATTTCATCCAGTCCATAAGCATCTACATTCAATGCTTTTAAAGCATGCTCTGTAATGTTCATATCTATTACTCCATTACCAATTACCTGAGCAAAGTCACGCACCCGCCTCAGCAGGCCATTGGCAATGCGGGGAGTACCCCTGCTGCGGCCCGCAATTTCTGTAGCAGCATCGCTGGTAAGTTTTGTTTTTAAAATGCCCGCACTGCGGATCAGAATATTTTTCAGGGTAGCCGCATCATAATATTCCAACCTCGATTTTATACCAAACCTGGAAAGCAAGGGTGCAGTGAGCAAACCGCTGCGGGTGGTAGCACCAATCAACGTAAAAGGATTTAAATTTATTTGTACACTGCGGGCACTGGGGCCACTGTCTATCATAATATCAATTCTAAAATCTTCCATGGCTGCGTACAGATATTCTTCTACCACAGTGCTTAGCCGGTGTATTTCATCAATAAATAAAACATCCTGTGCTTCCAGGTTGGTGAGTAGGCCGGCAAGGTCGGCAGGTTTTTCTATTACGGGTCCGCTGGTTTCTTTAATGCTTACGCCGAGTTCATTGGCCACAATGCGGCTAAGGGTAGTTTTGCCCAGGCCAGGCGGGCCATGAAAAAGAATATGATCCAATGCCTCGCCACGCATTTTTGCTGCCTTAATAAAAATGCGCAAATTTTCTATTGTTTGTGGCTGGCCGCTAAAATCATCAATCTCCCGGGGCCTGATATTGTTTTCAAACTCCTTATCTGCAGCACTCAACCTTTCTGTTGCACTATTTAAATTTGGATTATCCATGCATTATTTTATTGATGCTGTAAAACTAAAGGATTAATGCGGAGAAAAAGTTGTGAGGGTTTCAAAGGTTTAAAAAGTTTAAATGGTTTCAAATGTTTAAATAGTTGGCTTCCTCATGGGTAGTATTAATTTACACTGCCTCCAGTAAATTTGGGAAGGATGAAATGCAGGGTGCTTTCCGGTAACTTTCGTACCTATTCATATAATATAAAATTCGAATAGTTTTCTTTACATAAAATTATATTACTTTGGAACTTCCTTCAATAAAAAAGGGACAAACAGTAAAAAGACAATCAAACACCTCTTACAACAGCATTTGGCCATTAATCAATTGAAGAAAGTTATTGATTGCATGCCAGCTTAAATTTGTTAGTATATGCTAAAAAATATTTCAAGATATTGGTGGTGCCAGATAGTAGGTTGGTCTTTAAATTTTGCGGTGAGTATATTTTTTGTTTTCACTTTTGGTGAGCCTACCCGAAATTTTTTTATTGGCCTTGTACTTAGCTGTGGTATTGGTGTAATGATTACCCATGCCATGCGATATAATATTCACGGGCTAAAAGTGCTTGATAAACCCTTAAAAGTTCAGATATTTTACCTCATTGTCCTCACTTTTGTTTTTGCCATTTTATTTGGAGTATTGATGGAAGCGGTGGATTACCTGATTGGTTACAATCCCGAAAAATTGCAGAAATACACTAAACTGCAGCGGTTGTTTTTCAGCAGCTTTAATGCCATGTGGCTGCTGCTGGTATGGAATATGATCTATTACATTTATCATTATGTGGAAACTAACCGCAGGCAGGAACTAGATACTTTTCGCCTGGAAGCCACGGTAAAAGAACTGGAACTTAAAACCATTAAAGCGCATATTAATCCTCATTTTATTTTTAATGCCCTCAACAGTATTCGGGCACTGGTAGATGAAAATCCGGAACGGGCACGTACTGCTATTACAGAGCTAAGCAATATTCTGCGAAGCAGCATGCAGGCAGAAAAAATGGAAACGGTTCCCCTGCTGCAGGAACTGGATATTGTAAAAGATTACCTGGCACTGGAGCACATGCGTTTTGAAGAAAGATTAAAAATAGAAATGGATATTGATGAAGATACCCTTAACCAACCCGTGCCTCCTATGATGCTGCAAACGCTGGTAGAAAATGCCATTAAACATGGCATAAGTAAACAGGTAACCGGAGGTTTTGTAAAAATTATTTCTAAATTTAAAGACAAGCATCATGAACTTATTGTGCTAAATTCCGGCACGTTAAACGGTTATATCAGCAATAGCAATGATGGTTTTGGCATTAAAAGTTCGCAGGAAAGATTAAACCTTTTGTACCAGGGAAAAGCCAATTTTCAAATCCGGGACATCAACGGTGGAATGGTAGAATCAAAAATCATTATGCCGTTAGCATCTTTTTTATAATATTTTGAAGAACAATTAAAAGTATATGTTACCCACCATGCACAAAGTAATTATTATAGACGACGAAAGACTTGCCAGAAACGAATTGAAAAAATTGCTATCGGAGTTTCCGGAAGTAGAAGTAATTGGCGAAGCCGCCAATGCTGCAGAAGGTATTGAAAAAATAGAAAACCTGATGCCCGATCTTATTTTCCTTGACATACAGATGCCGGGAAAAACCGGCTTTGATATGTTGATGGAATTGGAAAAAGCACCGCATGTAATTTTTACAACGGCTTATGATGAGTTTGCACTAAAAGCTTTTGAATTTAATGCATTGGACTACCTGATGAAACCGGTAGAGCCCAAACGCCTGGCAGATGCGCTGCAAAAACTGCAGCTGGCAGAAGAAAAAGAAATGGCTGCTGCTATGGCTGGCATTAACAGAGGTATGCTCAGCGAAAACGACCAGGTATTTGTAAAAGACGGCGAACGTTGCTGGTTTGTAAAGCTGGCCGATGTTCGCTTATTTGAAAGCGTGGGCAACTACGCAAAAGTTTATTTTGGCCCCAACAAACCGTTAATATTAAAATCTTTAAACGCACTGGAAGATCGCCTGGACGAAAGGATATTTTTCCGGGCCAACCGCAAGCATATCGTAAACATGCGCATGATAGA
>JBKJSJ010000009.1:0-8206 GCA_046595965.1 Ferruginibacter sp. | reverse complement strand
GGAAAAGTTTTACAATATTCACTAACTTCTTCACATTCTGCAGTTGGCACAATAGTTATTTTATGCAGGCGTTTGCAATACAAATAATTGATACAGGTAAATAAAAAATAAACCTGCATACTCAATTAGTTTATTTTCACATTAAACAATTATTGCCAGACCCAATAAATATGCCCAACCCTTCTACAATTTTCAAAATCCTATTCATCCTCATTTTTAATACCGGCACTGTTATTTTTTCAGCTCATGCACAGGATTCTCTTAAAGTTATGAGCAACGCAAAAAAAACAAATGCAATTGGTATTAAATATGATTTTACTTATTTAGAAAAAGCAGGGTATAATCCCTGGCACCTGCTAAGCCTGGCATATACAAAGGCACTAAAAAATATTCCCCTCACCGCAAGAATAAATTATGCCAACAGGTTTAATTTATCCGAATGGCAAATGGAAGCAGATGCTTACCCGGTAATATCTAAAAAAGTATACACTTATTTTAATGTGGGGTACTCGGGCAAGGGAATACTTTTTCCAAAATACAGAGCTGGGATTTCAATTTATGTAAGCATGCCAGATGCATGGGAAACAGAGGCAGGTGCAAGATTTTTATACTTTAATTCTTCCACTTTTATTTATACCGCATCCCTGGGAAAATATTATAAAAAATATTGGTTCAATCTAAGTTCATTTTTAACCCCTGGTAATGGAGACCTTTCAGGATCGTATTTTTTAAAAACACGTTACTACTTAAACGATACAGATTTTATCATGCTGCTGCTTGGCACAGGCATTTCGCCAGATGATAAAAATAACAATGTACAATTGGCATCTTCCGGCAGATTGAGTTCCAAAAAAGGAGAGCTGAGTTTTAAGCGCACATTTAAAAAAACCAATATCCTGCTGCTAAGCACCGGGCTTACAAAACAGGAAACTATTTCCGGCGAATTTATAAATCAATATAATTTTACTATTGGATTGAATAAAAAGTTTTGAAAAAATTAAAAAAATTAAAAACACTTGTTTTTCTCCAGCCACGTTGTAGAATAATATCTATATTTTATTTTTTTTATTCATAATATACTGCTAAACTTTAATATTCGTATATACACTAAGTATATTTATAATCTTATCCAATATAAAAATAGATTAAGAGTTATAGAGTATTCATACTCCTGTAAGTATTACCCGGGGCTAAGAATGAATTCTCAGCTATGCTACAAACAAATTTTATCCATGTAAAAAAATATGCATCGTTATTAAATAAATTTTTACTGTTTATTCCAATAGTGATTTTATTAAGCCTTACGTTTAATAATTTATTTTTAAAAATTCCCTTTGCCAATCTTATTATAATGCATCCCGGTAGTGCAGCATTATTTTTGCTCTGTGGCATTTCTTTATCTTTTGTAAATGAAAAGAACAGCCGGTACCAGGTACTGATAGGTAAATTTATTGGTGGAACAATAGCCCTGGTTGCAACTATAAGGATCACTGCCTATTACCTTATACCGGATACTGGTATTATACAGCTTTTGTTTGGCAATACATCAACAGGAAACTGGATGGCTGCTAATACAACCATGAATTTTATTTTAACGGGCGTAAGTTTAGTTTTTATTAATAGTAAAAAGAATAATGGTATCATTCCTTCCCAATTTATTGCGTTACTGGTTTTTTTAACAAGTTTGCTTGCGTTAATAGGGCACGTTTATGCAATTGGAACTTTATACAGTTTTGCCGGCTACGATCCTATGCCCCTTTCTACCGCAGGTATTTTTTTATTGTTATCTACAGGTATTTTATTGTGCCGTTCCCATGATGGATTTATCGGAGTAATAATGTTCAGGAATGTGGGCGGCAGTATATTAAGAAAGTTTCTTCCTGTGGCTATAACCATCCCTATCCTTGGAGTTTTATTAATACTACAGGGTGAGCGGCTGGGAATGTACCATCATGAACTCGGTTCTGCCTTGGGCACTATTCTTATGATTTCCATTTCGGCAGTTTCCATTTGGTCCATTGCCAGGTCTTTGAACATCAACGAAGAAAAAAGAAAAAACATAGAGCAGCAGTTGAATAATGCTAAAATAGATTTGGCTGCAAAAGAAATTAACTATAGGAATCTTATAGAAAATTCAGGGATTGTAATGTACACTACCTCTTTAAATGGAACCATCATTTTTGCCAGTGCAAAGGCAATTCAACTTACGGGCTATACTACACAGGAGTTAACAGGCATGCATTTTTCTAAAATGCTGAACACAGAACTCCTGGAAGAATTAATGACAAAATATAAAAACCAGGTAAAAAATAATATAAAAGAAACACACAGTGAATTTTATATACGAACAAAACAGGGTGATATAAAATGGGTAGAACAAACGGCGGTGCTAATTACAGAAGATGATTTTCCGGTAGGATTTCAATGCGTGGTAAAAGACATTTCGGAAAAAAAGAAAATGGAAGCAGTACTTCATAAATATGAAGCCGAATTGCTTTTAAACGAGGCACGCCTGCAATCCATTCTTGATAATGCAACTTCCCTGATGTATATAAAAGATTTGGATGGAAAATATCTTCTTACCAATAAAAAGCTAAAAGAATATTTGAATGTAACGGATGAAACTATCATTGGTAAAACAGATTACGACATTACAGATGCCGTGCAAGCACAACGGTTTGAGGATTCAGATAACCAGGTAATAAAAACGGGTAAATCTGTAGAAATGGAAGACACTATAGTAAGGCCTGATGGCACACATAACATGCTGATAATAAAATTCCCTTTGCTGGATGCACATAATAATATTTATGGAATAAGTGGGATAGCCACAGACATTACCGAAAGAGTAAAATACCAGCAGCAGCTTATACAATCCAATAAAATAGCCATAGATGCCAAAAAAATGCAGGAACAGTTTCTTGCCAACATGAGCCATGAAATAAGAACGCCTATGAACGGTATCCAGGGAATGACCGACCTGTTGCTGCAAACTAAATTAAATAATGAGCAAGAAGACTTTGTAAAAACAATAAAAATATCTTCTGATAATTTATTGGTAATCATCAATGATATTCTTGATTTTTCTAAAATAAAAGCCGGCAAGCTTACCATAGAAAAGATTAGTTTTAATTTAAAGGAAGTGCTTAAAAATATTCAGGGTATTTTCAAACATAAACTAATAGAAAAAGAACTTCAATTAAATATTACGGTAGAAGAAGATATTCCTGCTACATTAAAAGGAGACCCCTACCGGCTTAACCAGATACTTATAAATCTTGTAGGCAATGCTATAAAATTTACGGATGAGGGCAGTATTAACATTAGTATAAATCAACAAATAGAAAATACATCAGAAATGGTTTTAAATTTTGCCATTTCCGATACTGGTATTGGAATAGAAACAGAAAAAATCAATGAAATATTTGAAAGCTTTTCGCAGGCCAATATAGAAACTTCCCGTAAATATGGCGGTACAGGTTTGGGACTTGCCATTACCCGGCAGTTGATAGAAATTCAAAACGGCAGCATCTCTGTGCAAAGTGAAATAAATAAAGGAACAACTTTTAATTTTTCTATCCCCTACCAAATTGGCACGGCCGGCGATGCTATATTTTTAGAAGGTAAAAAAGCCAGCAACTACCGGTCGCTACTGGCAGGCAAAAAATTCCTGGTGGTAGAAGACAACGAAGTAAATCAAAAAGTAATAGGGCATGTACTGCAGAATGCAGGCGGCTCTGTTGATATTGCCAGTAATGGACTGGAAGCAATTTCTCTTTTAAATAACAGCTCCGATTACAACCTGGTAATAATGGATCTGCAGATGCCCGTAATGGATGGATATGCCACTACAAAATATATAAGAAATGTACTGAAGCTTTCTATACCCATTGTAGCAATGACAGCTTCTGCATTAAAAAGTGAAAAAACAAAATGCAAAGAGTATGGTATGAATGATTACATAACAAAGCCTTTTGATTATCAAATTCTTTATAAGCGCTTAAGCCTCCTGTTGCAAAATTTACCGGTTACAGATTTTATATTACCTGCCGAAAATCAAGACAGCAACAGTTTATATAATTTAAGTTTTCTGCAAGAGATGGATGACAATGAATATATTTTTGAAATACTTAACCTTTTTATAACTAACACTCCCAATGAGTTGATTGAACTTGAAAACGCTTGCACATCCCAGCAATTTGATACCGCTTATAACATTGCACACAAATTAAAAAGCAGTGCAGGACTTTTAAGAGCTGACGAATTTTTAAAAATATTGACAGAAATTGAAGAAGAGGCCAGAAATAAAAATAATGATGGGCTTTACAGGCTGGCAATATTTGCTCATGAAGCATACAAAAAAATAGAAGCTCCCCTGCAGGAACACATAAAAATGATGCAGGAAGAATTTGGTTGTTTAGATATTTAAAATTTTAAAAAATGAAAATTTTAGTAGCAGAAGATGAAATTATAATGTTGAAAACAATTGAGCACCGGTTAAAAAAAGATGGCCATACCATTGTAACATCGCAGGATGGAAGAGAAGCATTAAAAAATATTGAAGAATCTACATTTGATCTTATCATTACAGATATTATGATGCCCTACGCATCGGGCCTTGAAATTATTGGGGCCCTGAACAAAAAGGAAGGAAAAAAAACACCCGTAATTGTTTTATCGGCCATGGGCCAGGAAAATGTGGTATTGCAGGCATTTGAACTGGGTGCAGATGATTTCATAACAAAACCTTTTAGTCCTAATGAATTGTCTATGAGGGTTAAAAGATTTAATCCTGCCTCCTGAAACTTTTATGAATGATTAAAATTATACAATAAAAAATGCCTGCATATTTTTCCTTCCTGCTTTTAATGATAGACTTGCCCTGGTTGGTAAATCTTATTTATATATTTATAGCCATCCTTATTTTTCAAATTATTGCTATACTTATCATAGCACTTTATAAAAAAAGAAATGAAAATAATAAAAAAATATGGAAAGAGTTACTTGCCACACAAATAAGTCAGGCCATATTTTATGAAGGCTCATCCGAAGCACTACGGCAACTAATAGTGATACCGGGTTATTTACAAAATAAAAATAAATTCAGGCACCTTTTTACCGATGAAATTATTCAAACAAAAAAAAGTTTTACAGGTACTCCCCACTCCAACCTGATATTATTATATCAGCATTGTAAGCTTTATTTAGATTCGTACAAAAAATTGCATAACAGAAAATGGCAGGTAAAAGCAAAGGGCATTCAGGAACTTGCCATGATGGAGCACACCATGTATGTAAAAGAATTTTTCAGGCTTAGCAATAATAAAAATGAACTGCTTCGCAATGAAGCCCAATGCGGCCTGGTAAGCCTCTACGGATTTCCAGGCTTGCGTTTTCTTAATGTAACTACCCACCCGGTAAGCGAATGGCAGCAGATACAATTGCTCAATAAATTAAAAGAAGAAAACGCAGTAAATTTTGAGCCAATAAAAAAATGGCTACAGTCGTCCAATGAATCAGTGATTATATTTTCTATTAAACTGGCGGCGTTTTATAAATGTTATTCTCTTTACAGCAGCGTTCTCAAATGTATGCAGCATCCCTCCACAAAAATTAAATTAATAACGCTGGAGTATTTAAAGAACATGCCCGATGAAGATACCTGCAACCACGTAATAGCCAGCTATTTTGCTGCAGATAAAATTTGCAGGCTTGCTATATTAGATATATTAAAACACACAGGCAGCGTAAAACAAATACCATTTTTGTTAATGCAGTTGCAGGATACAGATGATGATATAAAAGCTGCCACAGCAAAAACAATATCGGCCCTACATCCATCGGGCCCCGCATTTTTACAAACACAGCGCTATGCAAATCTCAATCCATGGAAAACAATCTTTCTGCAAATTAACCAGGAGCGGGTAGCATGACCTGGCAAAATTATATATTTGAAATATTCAGCTACGGGATACTTTTATATGCTGCCCTGTTATTATTTTTCTACGTATTTATCGGCATATTTTCTATTGGGGAAATAAATAAATACCTGGCCAAAAACAGTCTAGCTGATTTTAGAGTATTGGCAGCATCTGAACACCTGCCGGGTATAAGCGTTATAGCGCCCGCATACAATGAAGCCGCCAATATTATAGAAAACGTTCGCTCTATGTTGTCTATTCACTACAATGCACTGGAGCTGATTGTTATTAATGATGGCAGCAAAGATAATTCGCTGCAGAAATTAATTATTGCTTATGACCTCTATAAAATAAATGTATTTGTAAATGAACAGATACCTACAAAAAAAATAAAAGGTATATATAAAAGTAACCATTTAGCCTTTAGCAAATTACTCGTGGTAGATAAAGAAAATGGTGGCAAGGCAGATGCTTTAAATGCAGGCGTTAATATAGCTGCCAATGCCTTCATTGTTTGTGTAGATGTAGATTGTGTGCTGGAACAGGATGCCCTGCTAAAAATGATAAAACCATTTTTGGAAGAAACCAAAGTAAGAGTAATAGCATCCGGCGGTGTTATCCGCATTGCCAACAATTGCCGTATAGAAAATGGCAGATTGCTTGAAATTAATTTGCCCGATAAGTTTTTGCCCAGGGTTCAAACGCTGGAATATATCCGGGCATTTTTACTGGGCCGGATGGCATGGAGCCGGCTTAATGGTCTGCTGCTTATATCTGGTGCCTTTGGTGCCTTTGATAAAGAAATAGTTATTAAGTGTGGTGGGTACAATATAAAAACAGTAGGCGAAGACATGGAGCTGATTGTGAGAATGAGGCGCTATATGGAAGAAAATAAACAACCCTACAAAGTAACCTTTATACCCGATCCCCTCTGTTGGACAGAAGCCCCCGATACATTTAAAATCTTAGGCAGGCAAAGAAACAGATGGACAAGGGGAACTATAGAAACCCTGAAGATGCACCGGATTATGTTTTTTAATCCCCGCTATGGATTATTGGGAATACTAAGTTATCCCTATTGGTTTTTCTTTGAATTTCTGGCGCCCATTATAGAATTTGCAGGCATGGCTGCATTCCTGTGTTTTGCATTGATGGGGTTAATTCCCTGGGCATCGTTTTTTACTTTACTGGCCTGCATTCTTAGCTTTGGTTTTCTTTATTCTGTATTTGCCATTTTAATGGAAGTACTTACTTATAATCAATATAAAAAGAAAGGAGAAATTTTTAAACTAATAGCTATCGCTTTTTTAGAACCTTTTATTTTTCATCCATTTGTTGTGTGGAGTGCCATAAAAGGAAATATAGATTATTTAAGAAAGAAAAATACATGGGGAGAAATGACCCGTACCGGATTGGGTGGGGGTAAATAAAGGATATATTAGCTAATACCAAACGGAATTTAATTTTTGGCTAATGTGTGCTGGCTGAAATTTCGGTTAGCTTTTGTGCAGTATTATTTGGTAAATGCCGACCTGTACCGGAATGTTTAGGTATATAAAAGTATTTGGTTAATTTATAAATCAAACCGGTGTGACACAAACCCTGGCACAAACCTATCTGCAAAAAGTTGCACTTCTGCAAACTCACGGCAGGCATTCATCATGCCTGTAAAACTAAATTAAAAGAACATTATTTAAACTTTTTTTACCGGGATAAAACCGTTTTGTCTTTACTTCTCGTAAATTACAGTAAATCAAAAACTTCTATAGCTTTATTGCTTACAAGTGAAAAGTACTATTGCATATTATCTCCTTATACTTTACACGCTTGCAATGTGCAAGCCCATATTGCCATTAGTGCAGGATGAGCTTGCTCATATTTTTTGGAAAGCTGAACACCTTGCCACTGTCCACCAGCATTACGGCAACCAGCATGCAGAAGAAGAAATTGCGACCGCAACACATGAAGAAGAAAAAGATAAAATCCCTGCATCATCCAAGACTTGCGAGCCTGTTTCAATCCATTTAATTGCACATACATCTTACTCCATACCTCAATTCTTTATTGAGAAAACAAAATTTGGTACAAGAATATATAATGCATCCTCATTGTCTTTAGACAAGTTTTACCCCCCTCCCAGGTTTTGCTAATCACATATATCATCATTATTATTTAAATAGCTAATGTTGTGCATGGCACAATTATTAATGCTATTTGACATTGTGTATTATTAAATATTTTATACTCATGTATCTTTTTACAAAAAGGTTCAAATACTTTTTGTT
>JBKJSJ010000008.1:0-3241 GCA_046595965.1 Ferruginibacter sp. | reverse complement strand
ATTGTTGCCCACCATGCCGCCAATCATTGCCCGGTTGGCGGTAGATGTTTCGGGGCCAAAGAAAAGGTTATGGGGTTTTAAAAAAAGATTCAATTCATCTCTTATTACACCAGGCTGCACCCTTACCCAATTTTGGTCTGCATTCAATTCCAGTATTGCTGTAAAGTTTTTAGATACATCTACAACAATCCCATTGCCCACCACCTGGCCTGCAAGCGATGTACCGGCAGTACGGGGTATAAGAGAAGTCTTTTCTTTTCTTGCAAATGCAATAATTTTTTTTATGTCATCGATAGTTTTGGGAATGGCTACGGCCAATGGCATTTCCCTGTATGCAGATGCATCGGTGGCATATAGAATACGCATGGTATTGTCAAAATAAAATTCGCCTTCCAATGTTTTTGCCAATTGCTGAAGTAGCTCATTCATGAAGCTGTGGGTGGTTTTAATTGCAGCAAAAATAAGAGAAAACTTGGGTGGAAATTATTTTGTAGAATGAACTGATAGAAAAGCCTTGCTAATTACCATTATGTGTCTTCAATAACAACTTACAACAGGAGTAAGAAAGATACTGTATGTGAAAAATATTCCCCAAAACGGCAAAAATAAAACTACTTATATCTATAAAAAAATGGACTGATTTTTGAAATTACTAAATATTATTAATCATAAATAAAAAAAAATGAAAAAAATACTTGCATTTATTATCGTTGCGCTAAGTTTTACATTCACTGCTACTGCACAGGAAGATGAAAAAGTTAAGGTAAAAAAAACTACCACTATCCCTCAAAAAGTTATAAACCCTTTGAGAAAACATAACCGATACAAAGGTTATAAGGCTAAACATAAGTATCCATCGGGTCATAAACATGTAAAAAAAGTAAACACTATGAATGGTAAGGTAAAAACTAAATCTGGTAATTAAAATAAGGTTCTCAAAAAAATGATTGGATAATATTCATTTGATATTTAATGTTTAAAAGGGTTTCAATACTTTAAAAGAATTGAAACCTTTTTATATTTAAACTTAATTATTAAAGGACGCTTATTTACCAACCAATACCATAATCTTCACCATGATTGGAACTCCCACCCCAGAAACTATTATGTTGCCAATCAAACCAGATGGCATTTATTGGGCCGCTGGTTCTGTCATCAAACGATAAGGTGTAACCCATTTGTCGTAATTCTTTCCTTACCCACTCTGATGTATTTTCGTGCAATAATAAATTGCCCGGCCTTGGCTTGCGATCTTCTGTTTTTGTTCCGCCCAATGATAACCATAATTGATTGGTATTAATATTTGCTGCTTCGCATGCTTCCTGCACATTCATTCCAAACTCTACCACATTTAAAAAGAACTGTAATAAATTTTGCTCCTGTGTATCACCTCCCTGCACTGCAAATGATAAAAAAGGTTTGCCGTCTTTTAAAGCCATTGTAGGAGTTAATGTTACCCTTGGGCGTTTGCCAGGTTCAATAACGTTGAAGGGATTAAGAGAAGCATCTAGTACAAAACTCTGTGCACGCTGACTCATGCCCACTCCTGTATTTCCAGCAATCGTTGCAGGCAACCATCCACCGGAAGGTGTAATGGAAACCACCCAGCCTTCTGCATCTGCAGCTTCCACAGAGGTAGTACCTGCCCACAAACGTTCCATGTAGGCCCTATCTAAATCTACCCCGGTGTGGAAGACTTGTGCAGCACTTTCATTTCTTAAATCATGTGCGGGCATAAAACCCGGGCGATTATTTTTTGTAGTATCAAAAGAATAACCTCTTTGTTTTAATACATCTACAAACGGATTTATTTTTCCTTCAAATGGATATGGATCGCCGGGACCAATGTCGGGCATATTCCGTTGCATTGAAATCATTCCTGCCCTTTGCTTTGCATAATCTTTGCTCAGCAAACCTTTCATGGGTTCAGAAGGGGGAAAGGCAGGATCACCATAATAAAAATCACGGTCTGCAAAAGTCATATTCATAGTTTGATATAATGTATGGATATATTTTGTGCTGTTATAACCCATATCCTTTAAATCAAAATTCTCCAGTATGTTAAGGCTTTGCAATAACATGGGCCCTTGAGTCCATTGCTGCAATTTATATACTTCAATACCTTTATAATTTACCTGCATCGGTTCTTCCTCCAGTGGTTTCCATTTGGCCAGGTCCTGCATAGTTATCAAGCCTCCTTGTTCCTGGCAACCACGAACAAACTCTTGTGCAATATCTCCTTTATAAAAACGATCGCAGGCGGCCATAATGGCTTCTTTACGACTCTTACCTTTTTTCAATGCCAGCTGTTCTGCTTCTACCATTTTTGTAAGCGTTTCCAACAGATCTTTCTGTATAAAAATTTCACCGGCTTCTGGTGCTTCTCTTTTTTCACCCAAATGCGGTAAAAAAACTTTTTTACTATATGGCCATTCTTTTATTTTTTGTTTACCTCTTTCCATGCTGTTGGCCGTTTGCGCATCAATGGGATACCCGGCTGCTAATTGCATACTGGGCGCCAGCACTTCTTTTAAACTCATACGTCCATAACTGGCAAGCATTAAGCAAAGCCCGCCCACAGTGCCGGGTGTGGTGGCTGCTAACGGACCATATTCCGGCGGGAAATTATAACCCTTGCTTTTATAGAATTCAACAGTAGCCCCGGTTGGTGCTACACCTAACGCATTAATGCCGATTACTTTTTTTGTTTTGGGATTATAGATGAGTGCCTGTGTTTCGCCTCCCCAACTTAACACATCCCACATGGTGCAGGTAGCTGCAAGCATAGCACAGGCAGCATCTACAGCATTGCCTCCTTTTTGAAAAAGCATGCTACCTGCGGTGGCGGCTAATGGTTTGCCGGTAATGGCCATCCACTGTTTACCATGCAGCACGGGTTTTTGTGTTTGTTGAGAAAATGCAAGAAAACAGGAAACCATGCTTAAGATAATAAAAGCTAGAAATCTCATGATGGGAGTTTTTAGTAAATAAAGTTAAGAATAGAAAGAGGGAGTGACTTTAAAAATTCTTAGAAATTTTTAATGGCCAAGGTATGCTATATTAATATTGCCAAACAGGTACCTAAAACTTTTTTTAGTGCCCTGAGTAAATATCATACCCATATCTTGCAATCATCCCCATTACAATTATTAAAAAAAAGATGCGCACAAAACCATTGCCTCTTTTCAATGCCAATCTTGATCCTGCAATGTTGCCAGCTATATTGCAAAAGGCCATTAAA
>JBKJSJ010000383.1:0-4641 GCA_046595965.1 Ferruginibacter sp. | reverse complement strand
TTTTTTTATATACACATTTGCTAAAAAACTGTGAAAGAAACAATACAGTATCCATTGAAACCCAAGTATAATGTGAATTTTATCCATCCTTTGCCAAAGATAACGGCCCTGTTTTATTAAAAATTAGATTTAAATGGAAACATTCATAATTAAACCCTTACATTTGCGCATTATTAATACAATACAATTAAATTAAAATGGACACTAAAAATCAAGGTACTGTAAAGTTCTTCAACTCAGAAAAAGGATTCGGATTCATTAAACATGACGAATCTGACAAAGAAACTTTCGTACACGTAAGCGGACTTATCAATGACATCAAAGAAGGTGACAAAGTTGAGTTTGAACTGCAAAACGGAAAAAAAGGAATGAATGCTGTTAATGTAACAGTTATAGGATAAATCTATATCATTTAAAATTTCTTACGGGTTACTGGAAACAGTAACCCGTTTTTATTGCAACTGTTTTATATAAATACTAACAACCCACAAATGGCAGTAAGTAAAAAGTTGAATACTTTTACAACCAGATAAACCAATTAATAAAAATGAAAAAATATTTACTTTCGGGGATATTGATGATTTCCCTTGCAGCAGGTGCCCAGCAAATTAACCTTAATAAAGCAAAACAAATAACTATTACCAGCACTGCCAACCAGGATATTGATATGTCGTCTATGGGTATGCAGATGAAAAACAATACCAGCAGCACCGGTATATTGGAAATACAAAACGGGGATGATAAAAACTATAATGGCATTTACAAATTAAGTAAGATCAGTATATCTATGGATGCAATGGGGCAGCAAAGCAGTTATGATTCTGAAAAACCAGCAGACAAAGAAAGTGAAATAGGTAAATCTGTTTCAGGAAAAGTGGGCAAAGAAATAAAAGTATCTATAAATAAAAATTCAGGTTTAGCAACAGTTAATAAAAATGAGGCGGAAGTAAAAACAGCCACTGAAGAGACCAATCCATTGAAAGGTATGATGGAAAGTTTTGGTGCCGCAGATGAAGGTGCTACTGTAGAAACTGCTTTTTTTATGTTGCCGGCCGGTAAAAAAGCAGGAGACAGTTGGGTAGATTCTGTAAAAACCAATGAAATGAAAGAAGTAAAAACTTATACCCTTAAATCTATAAAAGGTTCAGAAGCCATTATTGGAATATTTTCTACCATGGAAGGAACCAGTAAAGTAGATGCGCAGGGTATGCAAATGGATATAAGCATTTCTGCAAAAAGCGAAGGAGAAATAATTGTGGATATCAAAAATTCACTTGTAAAAAAACGCAGCAGCGTTTCAGACATTAGTGGCAATATTGAAATGATGGGTCAGACCATGCCTATGACTTCAAAAGTAACTGCTACTACAGAATATAAATAAAGAAATTATTTTATTGAATGGCTCTGCTTTGGCGGGGCTATTTTAATTTATACCTGTTCTGTTTTTCTATTAAGCAGCCAGTAAAAACCTATGGCCGCCAGTAAACACAATGCGGCGGTAAACCACCATAAATTATAAAACCCAAATTTTTCTGCAATAAAAGATCCGGAACTGCTGCCTAGTACCTGTGCCGCACTCCATGCCATGGTGTACATACCTGCAATTTGGCCTCGAGTATTTTCTGTGCTCCGGCTTATATAGTAACTGTTCATAAAAGGCATGGAAATCATTTCTGCAACGGTTAACATGAGTAGTGCCAGCATTGCAACTACAAAACCATTGGCCAGCGGAATATTCAACAGCATAAATGCAATGGCCATTAAAACAGTCCCTATAGAAATTAATAAAAGATAAGGTCTGCGGCCTTCCAGTTTATAAACAATCAGCATTTCAAACACAGCAATTAATATTCCATTCACAGACATCACCACGCCTATAGAAAACTCATCGAGCTGTAGTTTTTCTTTAAAGAAAACAGGCACTGTTGTAAAGAGTTGAAAAAAACATGCCGCAAACAAAACAATAAAAAAGAGGAAGTATAAAAAAGTTTTGTCTTTTAGGGGAGAAAGTTTTTGGTTGTTTTTTGCAACTGCAGCAGCATCGGCAGCAGGATTTTTTTGTTGCTGCAAAGAAACCTTTGGAAGAATAAGAAGCAAAAAAATAGCCGCAGAAATATTGGTAAACCCATCTACCCAAAATAATAAATGATAATCGATGGATGCCAGCAAACCTCCCAAAGCAATACCTATCCCCCAGCCCAGGTTTATAGCCAACCTTACCAATGAAAACGATTGAGTACGGTTTTTAGCATTGCTGTAATGCGCAATGGCAGAGGCATTGGCCGGCCTGAATGCTTCATTAACCAGGCTTAATACAAATGTGCAAATGCAAATAGAAAGATAACTGTTCATCTGCCCAAGAACAATAAAGAGCACTCCACCAAAGAATAGAGCCCCAAATTGTATTTTATAAAATCCAAAAGTATCACTCAGCTTTCCTCCAATAAAGGCACCGGCCACAGAACCTATTCCGTAGATAGCCACCACCCAGCCAGCTTCCTGCATCGTATATCCAAGCTGCTTGCTATACAACGTAAGAAATGCAAGCACCATGGTTCCGCTTCTGTTTATGAGCATGACAGCACTGAGCAACCATATTTTACGGGTAAGGCCACTGTAAGCCTGTTTGTATAAATTTATTGTTGCATTAATCATATTACCGATTGCATTTATAAATTAGCCCACTACTTTTCTTTACCGAAATGCTTCGGTACAGGCCGAAATAAATAGGTCGGCACTTGCCTACCGGCAGGTTTACCAAACCCTACCGCACAAAAGTTACCCGAAATTTCAGCCAGCGCACATTGGCCTAAAAAGAAATTCCGTTTTGTATAGAAGTTGCTCCCTCCAAATTTTTAATAAAAAAAATCCTTCCCGGTGTTGATGCGAAAAGGATTTTACAAAAATAAAGTTACCGGTTATGCATACAGTATTTCATAATATTCTTTTGCCATCCGGTTGCTATCAAACTGCCAGCGAACATCTCTCATTCCGTTTTTTACAATCTGTCTCCAAACCGGCGGATTGTCGTAATACATGGGCAGTATCTGGTTTTCCAGTATTTCGTAAAATTTATTTAAATCATATTCATCCTGCTCATGTACTGTAATGCTGCTATAATCAATGGGGGGTACTACAAATCCGTTGTTGCCATGATTAATAAATTCGCAGATCCAGCCATCGTTGGTGCTAAAGTTTACAGCACCGTTCATGGCGGCACTCATACCACTGGTGCCACTGGCTTCCCTTGGCACCCTCGGTGTATTGAGCCATACATCCGATGCCTGTTTGAGCCGCTTACTCAACGTTAATTCGTAGCCGGTACATACTGCAATATTTGAAAAAGATTTACTCAGATTCACAAGCATATTAAAATCGCTGATGGCAGGATAATCAACGGGGTAAGGTTTTCCTGCCCAAACTATTTGCACAGGATATTTTGTATTAGCCAATAAAGCCTTAAAACGATCTTCATCCCTGGTAAGCAAATCTGCTCTTTTATACCCGGCAAACCTACGTGCCCATACAATTGTAAATACATCGGGGTTTAATAATTTTCCGGTTTGATCTGCCACCACATCAAATGCACGTTTTTTTAAAAATCTTTTGCGGTCCACGAATGCATCCTCACTTTTATCATCCATAAATTTATACAACTGCTTATCTGCCCAGTAATGCCAGTTTTGTGCATTTGTAATGGCAGTAATAGGGCAAATATCTGTGTACTTTCCCCAAATCTTTCTGCTTACTTCGCCATGCAACTGGCTCACACCATTGGCCAGTTTGGCCATACGCAAAGCTGTGAGGGAATGGTCAAACTGATCGCCGGTAATGCCCGTAAGTTTTCTCACTTCTGCCAAAGGCATACCGCAGAAATAACTCATTTTTTCGCAGAGA
The DNA here is from genome assembly GCA_046595965.1 of Ferruginibacter sp. Lineage (GTDB taxonomy): Bacteria > Bacteroidota > Bacteroidia > Chitinophagales > Chitinophagaceae > Ferruginibacter. The sequence goes on along the minus strand of JBKJSJ010000383.1, from coordinate 744 downwards.
TAAATATCATGTTTTTCGTTACCCGCTTCTTCAGGAGTATGAGTGGTAAAAACTAATTTTTGCTTCACTTCTTCTTTGTTTCCCAATTTTTTATGCAGGTAAAATGCGGCACTTATAGCATGTGCTTCATTTAAATGATACAACTCCGGATTAAAATTTAATTCATCCATAAGTTTGGCTCCACCAACGCCCAGCAAAATAAACTGTGCTACTTTGGTAGCTACATTAGCATCGTATAAGCGGTGACAAATAGTTTGCGATACATAATCATTCTCCGGCAAATCTGTACTTAACAAAAACAGCGGAGCTGTTTTAAAAGTTTCGGGGTTTAAATAATATGCTTTTACCCAAACAGGATGTTCATGAATCTGTATCTGGAATTTAATGCCGGTATCTTCCAGGAAGTTGTAAATTTTTTCATTCCACTGCACCTGCAAGGTTTGATCCTGGTTGCGGGCCTGGTCGTAATAACCATATTTCCACAATATTCCTACACCTACGAGGTTTTGCCTTAGCTCGTAAGCACTGCGCAGGTGAGAGCCGCTGAGATAACCTAAACCACCACTATAAATCTTTAGAGGTTGATGCACCGCAAACTCCATTGAAAAATAACTAACTTTTTTTTTGTAGATATCATCTACTTCATAAGGAACCTCGAACTGCTTAAAATTCATTTGTTTAAAATTTTATTAGGCTGCAATATAAATGGAAAATACTACTTCGGTGTAAATTTTACACATTGAT
>JBKJSJ010000346.1:0-9605 GCA_046595965.1 Ferruginibacter sp. | reverse complement strand
ACATGCGTGCATACTTTTTCTACTTCATCCAGCATGTGACTGGCCATAATAATGGTTTTACCCTGTTGTGCTAATTTTTTAATGAGCGATCTTATCTCTGCAATGCCTACCGGGTCCAGCCCATTGGTGGGCTCATCAAATACCAGCACTTCCGGATTACCCAGCAGGGCGGAGCCAATGGCCAGGCGCTGTTTCATACCCAGGGAATAAGTACTGAAGGGAGAATTTTTGCGTTCGGTTAAGTTCACAATTTCCAGCACCCGGTCTATATCTTCCACTCCATGCCCCTTAATGGCAGCAGCTATTTTTAAATTTTGTACAGCAGAAAGATAATGGTAAAAATTAGGTGTTTCCAGCAAAGTGCCCATCTTTTTTCTATGGTCATCTGTGGGTGCTTCATCAAACAATTTGTAACCGCCGGCAGAAGGTTTTAAAATACTCAATATAATACCCAGCAAAGTAGTTTTGCCGCTACCGTTGGGGCCAAGTATACCAAACACTGCTCCCTGTGGCACGCTAAAGCTAATCCCTTTAAGTGCCTTTATACTGCCGTAATTTTTAGAAAGATTTTGTACTGTTAGTATGGCCATTGTAAAATATTAAAATGTGCTTCAAGTTAATAGATTTAATGAAGCAGTAAAAAAAATATTATAAATGGTTTTATGCCAACACATGTTTATCGTGCCACACAGAACTAAATGCTCCGGCAATTGCCCGGTTATTTTTATCAAAGTAAAGTTTATGCAACCGCAGGTTATCAATATCCTGCTGCAATACTTTGCGAAAAAAAGGATTGAGTGTACCACCTTTTGTAGCGGGTGCTGCAGCAGGGTCGTACTGAAAATGAGGATCTGTAATAGTACCTCTGGGATACATAATGCCCGGTGTGCCGGTTCCTCTTATATCTAATTCATCTGGGTGAACCAGGCCGATGGTATGGCCAAACTCATGTGCTGCAGTAGTGGAATGATTGAGTAGGTTGTCTAATTTAAAATACCCGGTATTGCAGCCAATTCCATCAACAAAAGAAATATGATTTTCAGAAAATTCTTCTACCCTAAAATAATTATTAAGTGGATTGTCATTTTCATAAATATCAAACGGTTTTAATTGAGGGGCATACGCTCCGTTGATTTTAAATTCAACTTTATACACTTCTCCTTTGATAGAAACATGCGCAAGGGCTGCAGTCCAATGGCTTTCTATTTCATTAGCTACCTCATCTGCAAGAGAAGCGGAGGCAGCATCCCCATATAAAAATAGATGCGCCCCCAATGTGAGAATAAAATTATTTTTATTAAGTTCTGCTATACCCATAACAACTAAAATGCATGGTACGAATGTAACTGGTTCCCAATTAATACAACCTATCTGTTTTTTTTAAAATATAATGAAAGAAAAGTAAGCTGATTTTTAATAGAAAAAATTAATCTAAAACTTAGTTGTTTATTTGCTTCATCTAATAAACATCTAAACCACAAAACCATGCCCCAAACCAATTACCTGGATAATGTTATTTATCCATACGAATTCAGTTTCAAAATCGGTACCCTTCACAACGATTTTACCGCCAAAGATGCCACCGGTATAACCAAAGCATTTGTAAAACAAAAAATCTTTAAACTTAAGGAACATGTAGAAGTATTTTCAGACGAAAGCCGCACTGAAATTTTGTACAATATACATGCAAACAAATGGCTTGATTTTAATACCACTTATACTTTTACAAATGCCGGTGGAGAAAATATAGGCAGGCTTGCACGCAAGGGCTGGCGCTCCTTATGGAAAGCATCGTATGAATTATATGATGAAAAAGATCAGCAGGACCTGGTAATCCGTGAAAAAAATGCCTGGGTAAAGGTGATGGATGGTTTACTTTGTGAAATTCCCATTGCTGGTTTGTTTAGTGGATATTTTTTTAATCCAACCTACACCGTTAGCCGCCCCGATGGAACATTGGTGGCCAGCTTTACCAAACAAGCTTCTTTTTTTGGCCGTAAGTTTAAACTTAACCAGGAAGCTGCTTTTGAAAAAGGAGAAGAACAGCGCATACAATTAGGATTAATGATGATGGCGTTGCTGGAAAGAAGAAGAGGATAAAACCATGGTCTGACGGTCTCCGTCTGACCAACATGCCTTGGTCTTCAAACAGAGCACTCAACCCAACCATCTTTTAAAGTAATTTATGAAAGTCATCCATTATATCCCGATAGGATTCTTTCATGAAATTTTGTGGATTATATGAGCAATATTTTTCGGCAAGCTTTTTATTACATAAACTGCCATTTCTCAATCCTGCATAATCTTTAAAAGAAGAGTATTCCCATTCCTCTAAACGGTTTACAAGATTGGCTCTCCAGGGATTTTGATGTATATAATGAAAACAATTGCAGCAATAATCACTATTAGAAAGTGAATGATTGCTTAGTATGCTATCATCAGATAAAAGTTTATATTTTGTTTTTTGCCTGAACAGAGACCCAGTTCTGAAATATTTTTTATTATAAATTCTTGCATAACCACTGAGTAGTTTTCTGATCCCATTTGTAAGCTTATCTATCATAAGGCCACCTTGTTTTAGAAGCACCTCAACTCTTTTATCTGTATAAACCATTAAATGAAAATGATTGGGCATTAAACAATATGCTACTATTTCACAATGCGGTAAAAGGAGTTTTCTTATTTCCTTTATGAAAATGAGGTAATCCTCTTTATCAAAAAAAATGTTTTGTTGATTATTTCCCTGGTTGTAGATATGATAAAAATTATCGGGGATAAAATTCATGTGTAGATTTTTTTTGGTGACCAGCCGGAAAATGTAGGACGAGGTTCAAACAGTATGATAGGCTCAATATTATCTTCTTTATAAATTTACAAATAAAAAAGACAAAGATTTTAGCTTTACATTTATTTTGTTGTTGCTGTTTACGGTTTGTCGGTCAGACGGAGACCGTCGGACCGGGTTACATTCATGGTCTGACGGTCTCCGTCTGACCAAGGTTACTTTGAAGCGTTGGGTTGAATAGGCATAGCCTCACAAACTTTCCCGGTCAGACGGGAGACCGTCGGACCGGGTTTAATTCCTCAGTGGCTTTCCTGTTTTTAAAATGCTCTGTATTCTCTCCAGTGTTTTCTTTTCGGCAGTAAGACTTAAAAATGCTTCTCTCTCCAGGTCTAGTAAATATTGTTCACTCACTGGGGTTTGTTCGCTAAGGTCGCCGCCGCACATTACATAAGCTAATTTTTTTGCTACGGTTACATCATGATCGGTTGCATAATTTCCTTTGTGCATTCCGTTTATACCTGCATACATGGCACCGAGGCCTGTGCGGCCAAGTACTTTAATATCTGTACGCTGCACCGGCATTGTATATCCATCATCAAACAAATTAATTACGGCTTGTTTGGCTTCAGCAATTCTGCGGCCTAGGTTAAGGCTTACTGCGTCTATGCCTTTGCGGTAAATACCCAGCTCAAAGGCTTCATGGGCTGAAGTAGCTACTTTGGCGGTAGCAATATTTAAAAACCGGTTTTGCAAAGTGATGGTTTCCGGTTCTCCATTATGCATTTCATCTGCTGCACGCAATACAAATTCTTTGGTGCCACCACCGCCGGGTATTACGCCAATGCCCACTTCTACCAGGCCAGTATAAGTTTCTGCTGCTGCAATTACTTTATCGGCATGCAAACAAATTTCGCAGCCTCCTCCCAATGCAAGCCCGTGAGGTGCCAGTACTACAGGTATGGAAGAATAACGCACCCGCATCATGGTATTTTGAAACATGCGGATGGCCATATCTATTTCATCATAATCCTGCTCCAGGGCCAGCATAAAAATCATTCCCACATTAGCACCAGCACTAAAGTTAGGGCCTTCGTTTCCTATTACCAATCCTTTGTATTTTTCTTCGGCCAGCGAAATTGATTTTTGTATTCCTTCCAGCACTTCGCCTCCAATGCTGCCCATTTTAGTGTACCACTCCAGGCCCAATACATCATCTCCTAAATGATAAGTACGGCAGGCACTGTTTTTCCAAATAGTTTCATTGGCAAAATTTTTCATTACAATAAAAGCCCCGCCACCCGGTATAGTTTTATAATCTTTAGAGGCAATATCATAATATAAACGCTTACCGTTTGCTACCTTATAAAAAGTTGTTACACCGGCTGCTATCATTTCATCTATCCATGGAGCCACCGTAAAGCCAGCGGCTTTCATTGCTTCGGTAGTTTTAATAACACCCAATGCATCCCAACTTTCAAAAGCACCTATCTCCCATCCAAAACCCGCCATCATAGCATCATCTACCCGGTACACTTCATCACTTATTTCTGGTATGCGGTGAGAAATATAAGAAAACAATGCATAGTGAAACTGGCGGTAAAAATCTCCAGCCTTATCCGTTCCGGCTACCAATGCTTTTAATCTTGTGGGTAAATCTTCTATTGCTTTTGCAGCATCCAGTGTTGCAAACTTTGCTTTTTTGCGGGGCTCATATTCCAGCGTGGAAAGATTCAAAACATGTATCTCTTTTTCTCCGGTAGCAGAAGCTGGCATTTTCTTAAAAAATCCCTGGCCGGTTTTATCGCCCAACCAGTTTTTTTCTGTCATACCATTTAGCCAACCCTGTATATTAAAATAAGCCCTTGCTTCATCCTGTGGACAATTTTCTGAAACGCCCATGGCCACTTTTACAAGTGTATCAATTCCTACTACATCTGCTGTGCGGAAAGTGGCAGATTTTGGGCGGCCAATTACAGGACCGGTTAGTGCATCAATTTCATCTACACTTAACTGTAATTTTTCCATTGTATTCATAATGGCCATCATACCAAACACTCCAATGCGGTTAGCAATAAAGGCAGGTGTATCTTTTGCCAGCACCGTGGTTTTGCCTAAAAACAAATCGCCATAGTTCATTAAAAAATTAACTACTTCCGGATCTGTAAACGGCGTAGGAATTATTTCGAGCAAGCGTAAATACCTGGGTGGATTAAAAAAATGTGTACCGCAAAAATGTTTTTTAAAATCTTCGCTTCTTCCTTCGGCCATTTTATGAATGGGAATACCAGAAGTATTAGATGTAATAAGCGTTCCCGGTTTGCGGTATTTTTCTACTTCAGTAAAAACAGCTTGTTTAATGTCCAGTCTTTCTACCACTACTTCTATGATCCAGTCTGCACCGGAAATATCTTTCATATTGTCTGTAAAATTGCCGGTAGTAATTTTTTTAATCACATCTTTATTAAATACCGGCGAAGGATTGGATTTGATGGCAGCGGCCAATGCATCATTTACAATCTTATTTTTTTCTGCCGGCTTTGCATCTGCAGCTAAATCTTTGGGTGCTATATCTAATAATAATACCTGCAGACCTACACCTGCAAAATGACAGGCAATACGGCTGCCCATAACACCACTGCCTAAAACGGCTACTTTTTTTATTGTACGATTATTCATAACTAAAATTTATGGGTCTGTTGAGATCTGATTTTAACCTGGCCATACGGAGACCGTGAGACCAAAGATAATTTAGTTAGCTAAACAACTATTCTTTAAAATCGAAGGTAGTATTTTTAAATTATACTGATGTGAACTGTATTATCAACAGCCGTATTTTCTTCGGCATAACCTCCTGCCGGTAGGCAGGTACAATTCAAGATTTCCACACAGCCTGCTTTTTTTAAAAAATAAAGATGGTATTTTGAGAAAAATAAAAAAACTCCAGTAGTTGCCCACTGAAGTTTTTTTTGCTTGCTCCCCATTCATCCACTTTTATTCAACAAAATATTCATTGCCTGCAGAACTAATATATCCAACTTTTCCCGAAAATGTTTTTACCATCAAATACCTTGTTCCGTTTACTAATTTAATATCGCTGTATCGGGGTGCAACAATTGTTTTATCAGAAAAATAATAGCCACGCATATTATCATCGCCTGTTAAAATAAAACCACCCGAACCATCATAAATAATATCTGAATAACCATCTGCTATAACAAAATTATTATCCGCATCTTTTACATAAGTTTTGCCGTTTCTTTTTACAATGATGTATTCTTTATCATCTGCTCCCTGCACAAAAAATAATTTACTGTTATCGGGCATAATCTTCATTTGCCCCATACCATTAATTACTCCGTACATGCCAGCCTTGTTCACTTCCAGGTAAGGCATTTTTGCACGCACTAATTTTATTTCATCGTACTCAAAAGGTACAATGGTTTCAAACTTTGTATTAAACACACCCCAGCGGTTATTTTTTACAGCAATATAATAAGTCTCCTCACTGCCACTCATTTTATAGTCATCAACTATTTTATCAAACAGCCCGTTGTTGTTGGGAACACTATATGTTTTTTGGGTTACCACTGTTTTTACCGGAATATTATTTTCGGCAACAGAACTCTCTGCAATGGCAGGACATTTGGGTATCCTGGCTCCTCTTGTATTAATGCATATTTCATAGCCGCTAGCCTGAATGGAAGCTCCTGCAAATAATACAGAATCGCCGCCAGATTTAGCAGGGTTGGGCATAAACCCTTTTCTAAAAGATTTTGCCACGGTAAATTTTGCCGGTATTACCAGCTTCCCTGCTTTATTGATATAACCATACTTTTTACCAAGCTTTACTGCGGCATAGCCTTCAGAAAACCAATTAGCTTCATCATATTTTGGTGTAATTACAATTTTACCATCGGGCGTGGCATAACCCCATTTTGCTGCTTTACGATAGGGTATCAGCGACATATCTATTTGCTGAGAAAATGACTCAATACCAAGACCAATCATAAGTGCCAGGAATAACATCTTCTTTTTCATATAATAATTGTTTATTTCACCTGTCAGTTCGCAAATGATTCACCAAAATAAAGCTGGTAATAATCAATCATACAATAACCCTATTAGATCATGGAAATAAAACCACTTTTACATGGTCATCGGCCAGCATAATTTTGTTGAAAGAGTTTGTAACCAGGCTTAAACTAAAATTATCCGTCCAGGTTAGGATGGGGTAATTGGGGAAAAATTTCTTCAAAAAGGGATATTGAAAATAATATCCTGATAGTGCAGAAACTTTATATTTATTTAAAGCTGCATTCATACTATCAAGCTGAATAATCAGCTCCTCTTCGTTCATAATGTAAGGATTAAAATAAGGTGCGTAGTAACTGGTAAAAAACCCACTGTCGCAAAACCCTTTTAAAAACTGCGGATGGGAAGACTCTATTATGAGTTTATTTTTAAGATCATATTTTTTTTCAAGTTCAATAATATATTGCAAAGAACTTTTTTGATTGCCTGCTCCCAGGTTTTTAAAATCGAGCCATATAGAACTGGAAAGTTTCCTGCTTTTGTATTGGTTCAAAATTTCTTCTATGTTTAATAGTGCATACACGGAAGAATCATGATACAGCTGCAGGTAATTTTTTGCCGTATCAAAATATACATCCATTTCAAAGCCCGCTGCATCAGGAGACAACTGCTGCATCTTAGCCACCGTATTAATGCCCTTCATCCATTTTTTACCGGTGATAAAAAGTGGCTGCTCACACCGTAATAATTTTGCTGGTCTTCTTTTATCTGTAAACGATTCGGGCAGCATTACCCTGCTCATTCCCTTATGTAAAATAATATCTGCTGCAAGGCATACCAGCAAAATGAGTAACGACAGCGTATATTTGTTTGTGAGAAAATTATTTTTCTTCATTTGAGCAATGAACTTTTTATTTTTTTTAAAAACAACTGCTGTTAAAGAAAAAGCTGCTTTGGTATTTTTATTAAAGCTACTCTTTTTGATGTGCGTATTAAAATGTATATTTTTTTTATACAATTATAATGCAGCAGGCGGATGGGATGTGCTCAATTTTTCAAACGCATTATTTATTATAAAATGGTCATTATGGTACGATGCCTTCATCATTGTGCTTATTAATTTTCCCTTATTTATTTTTTTATTTATAACTCCATATTTTTTTAATAACAGTTATGTGAAGGTATCTGTACTTTTTTTGTTTACGATTATCAATACTTTATCTATTTTTTTAAATGCAGTAGATATTTTTTATTTCCGCTTTCACCTGCAAAGGGCAGATGCAGACCTGCTGTACGTAATAAGAAATCCTTTTGCCAATGGCACTTTAAATGTGTTGCTTATTGCTGTAGCCGCAATTATATTTTTTTTTATCATAGCCTGGTTTATTTACAGGCAATTGAGCAAGCTGGTAAAAGAAAAATTACCAAAGAGCCGTTTTATCCTTACCAATTTTTTACTGCTTGTTTTTATAAGCCTCTTTTTTTTAAGCGGTACAAAAAAAATATTACCCACTTACCCATTAACACAAATTGAACCGGTACAATTGCCCCTGGCACAAAATTCATTTCACTGTTTTATTTATTCAATATATCGCATAAAGGAAACGGCGATACCTGATAATATTTATATGCCTTTGGTAAAGCAGCAATCTTTATTTTCTATTCATAAACAGAACCATACAGATTCGTCTCCAAAAAATATAGTACTTTTTATAATGGAAAGTGTTTCGCTGGAATTTTTTGACAGCAGCAGCCCTTATAAAGCTGCAATGCCTTTTTTAGACAGTCTGGTAAATAAAAGCACTTTCTTTAGTAATGCATTTAGTTATTCTTATAATTCTAACAAAGGGATAACAGCTATACTTGCTGGCTTGCCCACTATTACAGATATTCCGCTTTATCATTCTAATTATACGGCTATAAACCGAACCTCAGTGGGAGCGGTACTGGCAAAACATAATTATAGTTCCGCTTTTTTTATTGGAGACAATTATGATGATTTTGGTTTTGCCAAATGCAGTAAATGGCTGGGCATACAGCATTATTACAGCATGCAGGATATACCTGGTTACCAACAAATGGAAAAACATTCACTTGGCTTGCATGATGAGTACGTGCTGAATTTTATGCAACAGGAAATAAATAAAATGAAGCCTCCTTTTTTTGCTATACAGTATAATATTTCTACACATTACCCAAACGATCTTCCTAAAAGTTTTAAAGAAAAATATCCTGCAGTAAATACTACTCCTCCTATGAAATCTATGCAGTACTATAACGATTGCCTTGAGCAGTTTTTTAAACAAGCTGCATTGCAGCCTTGGTACAGCAATACTGTTTTTATTTTTTGTTCCGATCATTGGGCGCAACCATTTACTGAAAATATACCCGCCGATAAAGTAGAAAGTTTTAGGATTCCAATATTTATTTATGAGCCATCCCAAGAAAAAAAATTAAGGATCTCATCGCCCGTCAGCCAATTAGATATTGTAAATACAATCCTGCATTTGGGCGGTATTAAAGATTCCTTCATAAGTTACGGAGTAAATCTTACTGACAGCATTTTGCAAACTAACAGAACCGTTTTTACCAAAATTAACAGTGCTGTTTACCAGGCCATCAATGATGAATTATTACTGGGCTTTAATGCAATTGAAGGAAAAGCCATGTATTGTTATGCTTACAAAAAAGATCCGGATAAAAAAAACAACCTCATACTTAAACAGGCCACTGCGGCAACAGACAGTATCATTTTACAAATGAAAGCATTTTTGCAAACTGCATCTAA
>JBKJSJ010000253.1:0-7644 GCA_046595965.1 Ferruginibacter sp. | reverse complement strand
TTATGGGGCATTGGCGGTCTTACTTATGGTTTGGGCGTGCGATATTTAGGTATATCGCTAGGTAGCTCCATTATACTTGGATTATGTTCAGTTTTTGGCGCTTTAATTCCATCTGTTTATTATTATTATAATCCTACAGCAGGTAAGGATACCATTGTAGATTTATTTACAAGTCAATGGGGCATTATGGTTATTGTTGGATTAGCTGTTTGCATATTAGGAATTATTATTTGTGGCAAAGCCGGTTCCATGAAAGACAAAGATCTTAAAGGAGCAACTTTTGATGGCTCCGGCAGCGAATTTCAAATAGGTAAAGGATTGATATTGGCAATAATTTCAGGTGTACTTAGTGCTTGTTTTAGCTTTGGTATAGAGGCAGGCACAAGCATGGGCATTACTGCTAATGAAGTTTGGAAAACACTGCATCCACAGGAAACAGGAACATTTTTATTTAGAAACAATGTGATTTTTGTGGTAATACTTTGGGGTGGCTTAACCACAAACTTTGTATGGTGTATGATATTAAATTTCAAGCACAAAACATTTGGCGATTACACAAACAAAAAGTCTCCGCTTATAAAAAACTATATCCTTTGTGCACTTGGTGGAACAATGTGGTTTTTGCAATTCTTCTTTTACGGAATGGGGGAAAGTAAAATGGGTAATGGTGCAAGTTCCTGGATTTTGCACATGTCATTTATTATTATTATAGCAAACATGTGGGGTTTATTATTAAAAGAATGGAAAGGTGTACAAAAGAAAACACTTACAACAATTGCCATTGGTATTGCCACAATTATTGCATCAGTAATTATTGTTGGATATGGTAATTCATTAAAATAATTATACAAAAAAATTATATGACAACTAATACGATATTCAAACATGTAAGTTATTTGTGGGACGAGGCAAAAGCAGCTTCCATGGCAGGAGATGAGGTTGCATTATTAATTTATCGATCTAATTTATTAGGTGCCGATTTGAGATTAACCAATTATGGCGGCGGCAATACTTCTTGTAAGGCTGTTACCAAAAATGTATTAACAGGAGAAGCTACAGAAGTGATGTGGGTAAAAGGAAGTGGTGGAGATTTGGGATCTATTAAAAAAAGTGGCCTCGCCGCTTTATATATGGATCGATTATTAAGTCTTAAAAATGTATATCGTGGTATAAAACATGAAGATGAAATGGTAGAACTTTTCAACCATTGTATTTATGATTTAAATTCTAAAGCACCATCTATAGATACAGCCCTGCATGGTTTTTTGCCATTCAAACATATTGATCATTTACATCCAGATGCAGCTATCGCTATTGCGGCAGCCAAGGATGGTAAGCGAATTACGCAGGACTTATTTGCCGGCACAATTGGGTGGGTTGCCTGGCAAAAACCTGGGTTTGATTTAGGGCTGCAATTAAAACAATGTTTAGATGAAAACCCAGGTATTCGTGGCATCATGTTAGGCTCGCACGGGCTTTTTACCTGGGGAGATACAGCGTATGAAAGCTACATAAATACATTAGAAGTTATTGAACGTTGCGCTGCTTACTTACAAGACAATATTGGCAAAAAAGCACCTGTTTTTGGTGGACAAAAATCCACATCACTGCCAAAAGAAAGTCGTTTAAAACAAGCCGCATCTTTAGCCCCTATTTTACGTGGATTTTGCTCATCGCATACAAATATGATTGGTCATTTTACAGATGATGAAAGAGTATTGGAATTTATCAATAGCAATGATTTGGATAGGCTTGCACCATTAGGTACAAGCTGTCCCGATCACTTCTTACGTACAAAAATAAGTCCGCTGGTGTTGGATATTGATGCGGGAGATGATCTGACTGATGTTGCGACTATTAAAGCAAAACTAACCCCTCAATTTGAAGCGTACAGGAACATGTACACGGAATATTATAACACTTGTAAACATGAAGATAGCCCAGCTCTACGTGATTGCAACCCGGTAGTTATATTATTTAAAAATGTTGGATTATTTACTTTTGCCAAAGACAAACAAACAGCAAGAGTGGCTGCCGAATTTTACATCAATGCTATCAATGTAATGAAAGGTGGAGAGGCAATTTCTGAATATACTTCTTTGCCACGGCAAGAAGCTTTTAATATTGAATACTGGTTATTGGAAGAAGCTAAATTACAACGCATGCCTAAGCCAAAAGCTTTAAGTGGCCGCATTGCTTTAATAACAGGAAGTGCAGGTGGTATTGGTAAAGCCATAGCCAAAAAATTTGTAGAGGAAGGAGCTTGCGTTATACTCAATGACTTAAATGCTGAAAGATTGGAAGTGGCAGGCGAAGAGTTTAAAGAACAATATGGCAAAGATGTTTATGCCACAGCCGTTTTAGATGTTACCAATGCCAATCAAATTGAAGAAGCAATGCACACTGCTGCTTTAGCTTTTGGTGGAGTAGATATTATTATTAACAATGCCGGGTTATCCGTTTCAAAACCTATAGCGGAGCATACAGAAAAAGATTGGGATTTGTTGTATGATGTGTTAGTGAAAGGGCAATTTTTTGTAACGCAAGCCGCAGTAAAAATAATGAGAAAACAAAATATTGGTGGCGATGTTGTAAATATTGTGAGTAAGAATGCATTGGTATCTGGTCCTAACAATGCAGGTTATGGTTCAGCTAAAGCAGCACAATTGCATTTAAGTAGATTAAATGCCGCCGAGTTAGGTACAGATAAAATAAGAGTTAATGTGGTTAATCCAGATGCAGTAATCAGCGACAGTAATATTTGGTCGGGAGGTTGGGCAGAAGGTAGAGCAAAAGCTTATGGTATTACTATAGAAGAATTGCCTGCCTATTATGCCAATCGTAGTTTACTGAATGAAATTATTTTACCTGTTGATATAGCAAATGCTTGTTTTGCTTTGGTAGGCGGTTTACTAAGTAAATCTACAGGGAATATTTTAAATGTTGATGGCGGAATAGCGATGGCTTTCGTAAGATAATCGTAGATAATTCGCATTATTATATTTCTTTTGGATAGCACAACAAATAATTTATTTGGCATATTTAGAGCCAATGATTTAAGCAGTTTTGATAAGCCTGCATGCCATGTTAGTGGGCTTTTATTAAAAATAATATGTTATTCAATCCGAATAACTCTCCGGTAAGTTTGCCTTTGGGAGAAGTTTTTTTATATGAAGTAAAGCAGTATTTTTCCTATAAATATTAAAAAAGAAATTAATGGTTTTAGATAAAGATATAATTGAACAAAACAATTTAAAAAATTTAGCTGATCATAAAAGAAAATTTAATTTTACTGTTGAAGCCATCAATGATGTTGATGCAGTTTTACAAAAATTAATTGCTTTTCAAATAGCAATTCCTTCATGGGCCCTGGGTACAGGGGGTACACGCTTTGGTAGATTTAGTGGTACCGGGGAACCCCGTAACTTAGAAGAAAAAATAAATGATGTTGGGCTACTACATGCGCTTAACAAATCAAGTGGTGCATTATCATTGCATATTCCCTGGGATATACCAAAAGATGCTGCAAACATAAAAGCATTAGCCGCCAGTCATGAACTTGTTTTTGACGCAGTGAATTCAAACACTTTTCAAGATCAACCTATGCAACAGCATACTTATAAATTTGGTTCGTTACAACATATAGATAAAAGGGTTCGCAAGCAAGCAATACAACATAATATCGAAGTAATAAAACAAGGAGAAGCGTTGGGCTCAAAAGCCTTAACAGTATGGCTGGCAGATGGGTCTTGTTTTCCCGGTCAATTAAATTTTAGGGAAGCATGGCAACGTACTTATGAAAGTTTGCAGGAAATATATGCGGCTTTGCCAGCTGATTGGAAAGTATTTATTGAGTACAAAGCATTTGAACCAAATTTTTATTCGATGAGTGTGGGTGATTGGGGGCAGTCGTATTTATATGCTTCTAAGCTGGGCCCCAAAGCTTATACTTTAGTTGATTTAGGTCATCATCTGCCCAATGCAAATATTGAGCAAATTGTAAGTTTGTTAATGATGGAAAATAAATTGGGCGGTTTCCATTTTAATGATAGTAAATATGGCGATGACGATTTAACTGTTGGTTCTATTAATCCGTATCAACTATTTTTAATTTTTAATGAGTTGGTAGAAGGTATGGATGCAAAAGGAATGAACCATGCAACTGATTTGGGTTGGATGATTGATGCTTCTCACAATGTGAAAGATCCTTTGGAAGATTTGCTACAGTCCATTGAAGCCATTATGATTGCTTATGCACAGGCACTGCTGGTAGATACGAAAGCATTGAAAGAAGCACAAGCTGTAAACGATGTTGTAAAATGTCAGGAAATTTTACAAACAGCTTATCGCACAGATGTAAGACCATTAGTAGCACAAGCTAGAATGCTTGCTGGAGGCGCATTACAACCTTTGCAACTTTATCGCCAATTAAATATAAGGCAACAACTTACAAGCCAACGAGGTAACAAAACTGTAGCAACTGGACTCTAAAAAAGCAAATCATATTCAACCTTATTTTCAATATTTAAACTGTAAATGCCAACACCTGTTATTGCCATATTTGATATTGGAAAAACAAATAAAAAAATATTTTTATTTAATGAACAATATCACAAAGTGTATGAAGAAAGTATCCAAATAAAGGAAACTGTGGACGAAGATGGAGATGCATGTGAAGATTTATCATTGCTTACAGAATGGGTAAGAGATTCTTTTGCAGCAATTATGAATGAGAAGGCTTTTATTATAAAAGCAGTAAACTTTTCAGCTTATGGTGCAAGTTTTGTTCACATAATGGAAGCGGGAAAAGAACTGTTGCCTTTGTATAACTATTTAAAGCCTTATCCTGAAGTTTTGCAGCAAACTTTTTATGCAGCTCATGGAGGTAAAATAAAAATTTCAAAAGAAACTGCGTCTCCAGTTTCTGGAAGTTTAAATTCCGGGCTTCAGTTATACAGGATAAAAAAAGAAAAGCCAGACAATTATAAAAACATAAAAAAAAGTTTACACTTACCTCAATATTTAAGCTATTTATTTACCAAGAAAGAATGTACTGATATCACTAGCATTGGTTGCCACACATCACTTTGGAATTTTGAATCCAATAGTTATCACCAATGGGTTTTAGAGGAGCAGATCCATTTAAAATTGGCTCCAATTAAAAAAAGCAATACTGTTGAAGAAATTAATTACAATAACAACAAAATACAGGTTGGTATTGGTTTACATGATAGTTCCGCAGCATTAATACCCTATCTCTCAAATTTTATAGAACCATTTATTTTGATTTCGTCAGGAACCTGGTGTGTTAGTTTAAACCCTTTTAACCATACAGCATTAACAGAAGATGAATTAAATAAGGATTGCCTTTGTTACATCCAATATAAAGGCTTACCTGTAAAAGCCAGTCGCCTGTTTGCAGGTTCTTGGCATGAACAAGAAATAAAAAAGATGGCTATTTATTTTAAAAAGCCAATTGATTATTATCATCAGGTTGGTTACAATCCAACCATTATGGGATCAGTGAAAAAAATACCTACTACGCTAAAGTTGAAAGATTATTCTTTTGCATTTGCTGTGGCTGATTTTGAAACATACGAAGACGCATATCATCAATTAATGAGTAACATGATTGACCAACAAATTGCCAGCACATCTCTTCTTTTAAACGATACTCCGGTAAACCGTATTTTCGTGGATGGTGGATTTAGTAAGAATACCATCTACATGAATTTGTTGGCTATCGCTTTTCCAGACAAAGAAGTCTTTGCAGCTTCTATGGCTCAGGCATCTGCATTGGGTGCCGCATTAGTCATACATGATATGTGGAACACAAATCCAATTCCAGGCGATATGATAGAATTGAAAATGTACACGATTACAAAAAACTGATTTTTGAGGAATAACTAAAATGAAATCATGCAAGCTGATAAAACAATTATAAATTACAATCCCCAATATCCATCAGTACCAGATTTAAAAAAGAAAGCAAAAAAAAGGATACCAAAATTTGCATTCGATTATTTGGAAGGAGGTTGCAATGATGATATAAATTTAGCAAAAAATAAAACTGATTTGCAGGATGTACAACTGATGCCCCAATACCTGAAAAAATTTATGGGTATTGATATGAGTGTAAATTTATTTGGTCATACATATGATGCTCCTTTTGGTATAGCACCTATAGGATTACAAGGTTTGATTTGGCCAAATGCACCTGAAATTTTAGCTAAAGCTGCATTAAAACATAATGTTCCTTATATACTCAGCACCGTATCTACCAGCAGTATAGAACGTATAGCCGAGTTGAGTGAAGGAAGAGCTTGGTTTCAATTATATCATCCTGCAAAAAATGATTTGAGAGATGATATTTTAGAAAGAGCGGCGGCTGCGCAATGCCCTGTACTAGTGGTTTTGGTAGATGTACCATCTTTTGGTTACAGACCTAGAGATATTCGCAATGGCTTGGCTATGCCACCCAAAATGTCTGCAAGAAATATTTTACAAGTGCTGTCAAAACCAAAATGGGGCATAGAAACTTTAATTGCCGGTATTCCTGGTTTTGCTACATTGGAACCATATATGCCAAAGGGTTTAAACATGAGTAAACTTGGGCAGTTTATGAATGCAACTTTTGCTGGGAGAATAGACGCAGATAAAATAAAACCAATCAGGGAAATGTGGAAAGGGGCTTTAATTTTAAAAGGAATAGTGAACGAGGAAGATTTAAAAACAGCCATTAGCTTAGGTGTAGATGGCGTGATAGTTTCTAATCATGGCGGCAGACAAATTGATGCTGGAGAATCTTCAATAAAGTCGCTACAGTTTTTGTCTGAAAAATATGGCAATAAAATCAAAATAATGATGGATAGTGGCATAAGGTCAGGACCAGATATCGGTAGATGTTTAGCAACAGGAGCAAAATTTACTTTTATGGGCAGACCATTTATGTACGGAGTTGGAGCCTTAGGCAAAAATGGGGGAGACCATACTATATCTATTTTTAAAACACAATTACAACAAGTAATGGAGCAGCTTTGCTGCGAAAAAATAGAAGATTTTCCTGATCATTTAATACTTTGAAAAATCATGATTGGCAAATGGACTTTATATAGTTTTGAACAAGGATTTATTGAAAGCATGTTGAACATATTTTTTTTAAATCATAGGGAATTTGTTGTTAATAGTTTTGATAGTGGCATCAGTAATTTCAGAGAAATTGAAAGTATCAGCTTTGTTCCACCTATTTTTCAACATTGTTCTTATGCATTTATCAAAGCAGTTTAAGTTAAGTTCTTAAAATATGACAACATGGTACTAAGAAAATTCCAAATCATAAATTTTTTATTTTCTTTACACTTATTAAAAATGGGTTTAAAATGGATAACGCCATAATCTACAAAGAGGCTGTATCAAAAGTAAAATGAACCGTCTTACAATCGCCTTTACCAAAATTTTATCCATCAGGTATCCGAATAAAAAGAGGCTGCCTCCGACTTTTGAGACAGCCTCTTAATTTTTTTATGATTAATGTAATTGCTTTAAAGAGTGAAAAAGATAATTCAACTTATTGGAATGTCTCTCAATGCTATTACCCCGTTAAAGAAACACAATCCTGGCAAGAACAGATATACTAAGGCGTAC
>JBKJSJ010000123.1:0-3412 GCA_046595965.1 Ferruginibacter sp. | reverse complement strand
ATATTTGATTTTGGAAAAAAAGGTTTCAGGGTTGTGCTTAGCCAGTAAGTTTGGCCATTGTAATCTTTTAAAAAACGTTCGGCGGTAGTTTTGCCAAAGAGTTCATTGCTGCGTTGGTTAAGCGTTGGGTCATCATAACGTTTACGGTGAAACGACCATTTCATTTGCACCCTTTGCTCATCCCAGGCCAGTTCCTGTGCCACCAGCATTCCGCTGCCGGTAACGTTGGCAGCAAAGTCGCCCCAGCTCCAGCCCCATTCGCTGCTGAAACCATCCAGCACTTCTATAACCGTTTGATACATTGCACCGCTCATGCCACCCAGCCAGATTCTCTTTTTGCGGCTAACCCCCGACCATCTCCAAAACTCCATGCTGGCTTTGCTTTCGGCATAAGCACTATACACATGGCCCAATTTATCCATTTGTTTCCATTCTTTAATATCATTAAATGCATGAAAACTGCTTTGTGGATAATCTTTGTACCAGATACTGTAAAGCCCCGCCATTGCTGCACTGTAGCCAATGATATTTACACCGGCTACAATGTGGGTGCGGTTTTTTATTTGTTTATTGGTTAAAGTATCTGATGGTTTAATATAAATACCAGGAGCGGTACATATTAGTTGGCGGTTAATTGAAATGTCTGCTTTTATTGCGGCAGTACTATCCTGTGCAAAAGACGAAATGCTTACAATACCCGCTAACAAAAAACTGCATATAAATTTATAAGTACTTATGCGTTCCGTGTCAGCACACAACAGCTTTTCTGGATTTTGCAATTGCACAACTAAAGATGATAAAAGATAGGGTGTTCGTTTCATAAAATTATTTCTTCAGCCGGTTCATTTTTTTTCGTGGATGTTGTTTTGCATGGAATACGCTATAAATAATTATTGTGTCTTTTTCCAGTTCATATATCACTACGTACGGAAATTTTTTAAGTGCGGCTTGTCTGAAATCTTTATAAATCTTTTTATATGTTTTGGGATTGTATTGGACAATGCTGATAACATCTTCAAGGTATTGGACAAAACGTTTGTCCAAACCTTCTAACCGGGTTGCATACCATTGAGCAGCTTCAATAATATCTTTTCTGGCTTCTTCCTTAAATATTAAGGGATAAATTGTTTGTGGCCTAGGGCTGCTTTTTTTACTGACTGCCATGAGTAAGATTTACTATTAGCTTTTTTATGATTTTCTTTTCTCAAATCAAGTTCAGCTTTCATCTGAGGGCTGAGCTCAGGATTTATTTCATCTGCTTTATTGGAAACAATTGTATGAACAGCCTGCAAAAAATCTTTGTCATTAATATCGCCAATGATTTGAGTAATCTGTTTTTTTAATATGGTTGTTGTCATGCCTTCTAATTATTGTTTAAAATTACGAACAAATATCTATTCACTTTACTCACCTTCATTTGCTTAGTAAACAGAACTTAATGCTTAACGGCATAAATTTAAAGTGATTATAAACTCGCTTTTTGCATCAGAATGCAGTGTTCACGGGTTTATTATTTTTCTTTTTGCTCAAAATAGTTTTCAGCACCTGGTTAACTGGCTTTTCTTCCAATTTCTTTTGTGCAATTCTCCGCTCCATTTCCTGCGGTGTTAGCGGATAATCATACATCCATATTAATAAAGGATTATTGGCAGGGTTGTACCGTTTATTAATGGCGGAAGTATCTGGAATAAAAATTATTTTTTGCCCGGTCAAAAAAGCTTTCTCTTTATCTAACAGCAATGAATATAAATTGCCCGGTTGTTTTAATACTAAGTTTGAATAAGGAAGATTGCTCTTTGTAAAACTAAAAAAGCTAAATGTGTCCTGGGCTGATGAATTATAAAATATGAAGGGGCAAAAAAGTAAAAACAAGCTCGTTTTTTTTACCAGCGATGGTTTGTAAAATAATAAGTTGCTATACCCCATTAAAAACTTCATAAAACAAATTTATACTTTATGCATTAAAACGATTTGAAACATTTATTTTTGATTCCCTTAAACATACAGTTATGGATGCAACAATTCAAACAAAAATAGACCAGTGGCTTTCGGGCAATTACGACGAAGCTGCCAAAGAAACCATCCGAAAGCAGCAGGCCGAAAATCCCGATGAACTTGCAGATGCGTTTTATAAAAACCTTGAGTTTGGTACCGGTGGCCTGCGGGGTATTATGGGCATTGGCACCAACCGCATTAATAAATATACCGTGGGCATGGCCACACAGGGTTATGCCAATTATTTAAAACAATGTTTTACCGGAGACATAGCAGTGGCCGTGGCACACGACTGCCGCAACAACAGCCGGAGTTTTGCAGAAATTACGGCCAATGTTTTTGCAGCCAATGGCATAAAAGTTTATTTATTTGAAAGCCTTCGCCCCACACCCGAACTAAGTTTTGCTATCCGGCATTTTGGTTGCAAGGGTGGAGTAGTGTGTACTGCCAGCCATAACCCAAAAGAATACAATGGCTACAAAGCCTACTGGGACGATGGTGCACAGATGGTACCGCCACACGATAAAAATGTAATTGTAGAAGTAGAAAAAATTGCATCGGTAGATGATGTAAAATGGAAGGGTGCCGAAGAAAATATTACCATCATCGGCCAAGAAGTTGATGAACTTTACCTGGAAATGGTAAAGGGTTTATCTGTGTACCCCGAAGTGTGCCAGGCACAACATGATTTAAAAATTGTATATACTCCCATTCATGGCTCGGGTATTATGCTGGTGCCACAAGCGCTGGCAAAGTATGGTTTTACCAGCGTGCATATAGTAAAAGAACAGAGTGTGCCCGACGGAAATTTTCCTACCGTAAATTATCCCAACCCCGAAGAAAAAGAAACCATGAGCATTGGCCTGCAGCAGGCCGCAGCTTTGGATGCAGACATCCTGCTGGGTACCGACCCCGATGCAGACCGGGTAGGTGTGGGTGTAAAAAACAACAAGGGAGAATGGATTTTAATGAACGGAAACCAAACGGCGTTGCTGGCATTTAATTATATGATTGAAGCCCGTAAAGCCAAAGGCATATCGCAACCCAATGATATGGTAATAAAAACAATTGTTACCACCGACCTGATTGATGTGATTGCCAAAGCCAGTGCTGTGGCCTGTTACAATGTACTCACCGGTTTTAAATGGATTTCTTCTATGATAAAAGAAAAAGAAGGAAAGGAAAAATATATTATTGGTGGAGAAGAAAGTTTTGGGTTAATGATTGGAGATGAAATAAGGGATAAAGATGCGGTAAGTGCCGTAGCTATTATCTGCGAAATGGCGGCTTATGAAAAAAATAAAGGCCGCAGCTTGTTTGATAAGTTACTCGACCTGTATGTGCAATACGGTTTTTATAAAGAGAACCTCATCAGCATTACCAAAAAAGGAATGAACGGTGCAGCAGAAATTGCGGC
>JBKJSJ010000019.1:0-4989 GCA_046595965.1 Ferruginibacter sp. | reverse complement strand
TAATTTTATTCTTTACAATTCTGCGTAAGCACTACTTCTCCTTTTCCCTGCACTAAACCCCAACGGCGATCAATAAAAAACTAAATACTATATTACAGCAAACTTCTAATCAAACTTTCCTGCATTATTAACTTAGCAGAAATTATTATGAAACAATTTTTTTTATACGGATTTTTTTTATTCAGCATTTTTATCACTGGCTGCAGCAAAAAAAATTTTAGTACCAAAGCAGCTTATCAATTTAAAAGCCTGGATGGCAAACCAGATTATACCAACCTGCAATACTGGGCTGCACATCCCTTTAAATGGGATCCTTCGGACAGTGTACCCCGGCCATTACGAAAAAATTATGTAAATGACTCCCTCGTGGATGTTTTTTTTGTGCATCCCACTACCCTTACCAATCCAGCAAATAAAAACAGCAATGCATTGATTGATGATGCTGAACTAAACAGTAAAACAGATTACTCTTCCATCTTATACCAGGCCAGTGCATTTAATGAGCAAAGCAGGATTTTTGCTCCACGCTACAGGCAGGCACATTATGGCAATTATTTTACAACAGATACAATACAGTCCCGCAAAGCGTTTGAGCTGGCATACCAGGATGTAAAAAATGCTTTTGAATTATACCTAAAATATTACAACAAGGGCAGGCCCATCATCATTGCTGCCCATAGCCAGGGCACAACACATGCGGCCCGTTTATTAAAAGAATTTTTTGAAGGAAAGCCGTTGCAAAAAAAATTAGTGTGTGCATACATTATTGGCATGCCGGTGCCAGAAAAATATTTTACCACATTACAGCCCTGCAACGACTCACTGGATACCGGTTGTTTTGTAAGCTGGCGCACTTTTAAAAAAGGATCGACAGGAACTGAATTTGTGCAAAAAGAAAATTTTAAATGCATTGTTACAAATCCCCTCTCCTGGAAAACAGATACTGTATTTGCAGCAGCAAACCTAAATACAGGAGGCGTACTAAAAAATTTTAATAAAATAAAAACTGCCGTGGTAGATGCGCAGGTACATCATAATATTTTGTGGGCAAGCAAACCAAAATTTTTTGGCAATTTTTTATTGCGGCAGGATAATTATCACGTAGGCGATATTAATTTGTTTTACAACAATATCAGGCAGAATGTAAAGACAAGAATTGGGATGTTTTGGAAGCAGTTATAACTACGCAAACATTGCAGTAGAATTTGTTTAATAAAAATATTTGAATTGGATAAACACTTTTTGTGAAAACCAAAGCAGAACTTAAAAAAGAATTATATCAACTCATAGAAGTACATAGGATTTATTCCGGCTCTGTGCGATCAATAAAATAATCCTTAACACTTAAAGAAACTTTTGAGCCCATTGCCTTCTTCAATTCTTTCTCGAAATTCTCTGCATCTATCTCTTCTTCAAAAAATTTACGATAACCCGTTTTGGGGTTTACAATTAAAGTAGCAGGTATAGAACCGCTCCAGCTTTTATCAATTTTGGGGCAAAAATAATCTGCATTGGTTTCATCCAGCCAAACAATATTGGTATTAAACTGGTGCTTCTTAGCAAAGCTGGCCACCTTAGCCGGGTAGTAAGATGGCAGATCTAAACTTACCAGCAAAAGTTTTACATTTTGTGCTTTATATTGGTCTGTAATTTTTATAAAGAAAGGAATCTCTGCCACACATGGTTTGCAAAAAGTAGCCCAGAAACTAATTACAAGCACTTCATCTATTTTGCTATCCATATATTTTTCAATGTCAGTAATTTTTAATTTAGCAATACCCTGGCTTTGAGCAGCCAACCCAGATACAGCTATAAAAAAAGCAACAATTATTATTTTCATATTCATATAAAATTAAATTCAACTCAACCATTCTTAGTCTTAGAATATGAAAATACGAAATGAACCCATGGCAAAATTTTTAATTGTTTTAAATTAACATTTTAGGGTACCTCATCCTTTGGGCCTCACTCACCCACAAAAAAATTTGCTTTGGCTAATACGCCGATTCAAATTACTTTTGCCCCTCATTCATTATAAAAAAAATCAACCTTTTATATGGCATACGATGTAATTGTTTTGGGCAGCGGACCTGGTGGTTACCCTGCAGCAATCAGGGCAAGTCAGTTAGGAAAAAAAGTAGCAATCATAGAAAAAGAAAGCCTGGGTGGCGTTTGCCTCAACTGGGGCTGTATTCCTACCAAGGCATTATTAAAAAGTGCGCAGGTATATGAATATGCCAAACATGCGGCAGATTATGGCATTACCATAAACAACCCCAGCCACGATTTTGGCGGCGTAGTAAAACGCAGCCGGGGCGTGGCCGATAAAATGAGTAAGGGCGTGCAGTTTCTGATGAAAAAAAATAAAATTGATGTAATAATGGGCACCGGCAAACTGGTATCGCCCACCAAACTGGAAGTAACCGCAGCCGATAATACCAAACAAATAGTGGAAGCAAAAAATATTGTTATAGCCACCGGTGGCCGTGCCCGCCAGTTGCCTAGCCTGCCTATTGATGGCAAAAAAATTGTTGGCTACCGGGAAGCCATGGTGCTGCCGGAGCAACCCAAAAGCATGATCATCTGCGGCAGCGGCGCCATCGGCAGTGAGTTTGCTTATTTCTACAATAGCATGGGCACCAAGGTTACCATGGTAGAGTACATGCCACGCATTGTGCCGGTAGAAGATGAAGACATCAGCAAGGAACTGGAAAAACAATTTAAAAAACAGGGCATCGCTATCATGACCAGCAGCGAAGTGCTGAAAGTAGATGTTTCCGGCGCTGGAATTAAAGCTACTGTAAAAACAGCAAGCGGCGAGCAGGTGCTTGAAGCCGATATTTTATTAAGTGCCGTAGGAGTGGTTGCCAATATTGAAAATGTAGGACTGGAAGAACTGGGCATTAAATTAGACAAAGGAAAAATTATTGTAGATGCCAACCAGCAAACCAATGTACCCGGTGTGTATGCCATTGGCGATTGCACACCCGGCCAGGCACTGGCGCATGTGGCAGCCAAAGAAGGCATTAACGCTGCAGAACATTTAAGCGGCCACAAACCAGAACCAATGGATTATAACAATATTCCTGGTTGCACTTATTGCTCACCAGAAATTGCTTCTGTAGGTTATACAGAAAAAGCGGCTAAGGATGCGGGTTATGAAATTAAAGTAGGCAAGTTTCCTTTTATGGCCAGCGGAAAAGCAAGTGCTGCAGGCGCTACCGAAGGTTTTGTAAAAGTAATTTACGATGCCAAATATGGCGAGTTTTTAGGCTGCCACATGATTGGTATGAATGTAACAGAAATGATTGGCGAAGCAGTAGTTGCCCGCAAACTAGAAACCACAGCACATGAAATATTAAACGCTGTGCATCCGCACCCTACCATGAGCGAAGGGCTGAAAGAAGCTACCGCCGTGGCTTACGGGGAAGCGATAGATGTTTAGAAAGCTGCCTCATGGCCTGTTCCTATCTGATGGTGAACAGGGAACTTGAGAAAGATAATTTTTTATAAGAATTGATTTGATAAAACCCCGATAATTTCTATCGGGGTTTTATATTAGGCTGCAGTCGGAAAATATTTTAATATGAGTTTATAAAAAAAGGACATATAGTAAAAATATTTAAATGGCATTGGGGTAAAAAAATAGAAAAGGTTTAACCCTAAAATATTGATATATAATACGGGTCTTTTTAATTAAGTTGCGAGTGATAATATCAATTCTATTTGTTGTAAGCCATTTTTTCGGCACCCTACTACTAACCAAAGCAGACATGAGAGTACAATACACAACCACAACTTTTAGCAGACCGACAATCAGTAGACAAAATTATGAAGAATTAAAAGTAATCTTAATCAGAAATCCTCAAACAGACATAGAGCCGCCATCTCAAACTATTTCACAACGGTTCAGCGGACACATGAGTATGTTTAAATACTGTGGAATTGGTTTGCTCATTGGGGCAATTGGAACAGGAATATTTGGAGAACCAAGTGTATTTGTAGCTGTAAGCGGAATATCCATGTTAGGACTTTTTTTTACAGGCATTCATTTTCTTTTTGAATCTCCATCCTATGCAACATTTAAAAAGAAAAAGGCGGCATTTTTTGAAGAATTAAAGACAGCAATTCTTAACACCAGTTCGTATGAACAATTTGATTTGATTTTTAACAGAAGACGTTAACATGAAAGGTTATTACAAAATTCTCAATCTAAGTAGGAATTGTACAGAGCAAGAAATCAAATCAGCTTACAGAAAACTTGCACAAGAATGGCATCCCGATAAAAATAATGCTTCAAATGCACAAGAAAAATTTATAGAAATCCATGAGGCGTATGAATTTCTTAGTGACCCAGAAAAGCGAAAATTATACGATAATTTAAAAACCCAATCCAATACAGTAGTTGTGAGTAAGCCTACAACTGAACAGAAACAGAAATACGAGAAGTTTGAAAAAGAAGCTCACATGAAAGCAGAATATTATTCTAAAGTTTCATTTGACAAATACTTTACTGACTTTCTAAGTGGTATTGACAAAGCTCAAACGGGTTGTGCATATATGTTTGGTGCTGGCTTTGGATTAATGCTGCTAGTAACAGGTTTTTATGGTTTCATTCAGATGATAATAGCATTTGACAAAGATTTGCCATGGTGGCGTTACCCTTTAGGCTTTGTTGTGACAGGTTTAGCTATGTTCTTTGGATTTCGATTATTAAGAATAATATTTCATCAATCAAAGTAATTTATATGAGAAACGGAATTCCAGGATGGGTTTTACTGTTGGCGTTAATTCTTATTGGCTTTTTATATACCGTAATAAGTGACTCAATAAAATTGAACAATTACAAATCATCATTCAGCTTCAATGTAGATTCTTTACAAAGAATTGTGAATTGGAATTTTTCCCAATCGGTAAAAGAAAATTCTTTGCCTTCAAAAGGCGGTTGTTTTGTATTCACCTTAGAAGAAGGGAAATTTAATGTTGAGC
>JBKJSJ010000412.1:0-3766 GCA_046595965.1 Ferruginibacter sp. | reverse complement strand
CCTTTTACGGCGGCTACCAGTGCAAGCCCTATTCCGGTATTGCCACTGGTGGGCTCAATGATTACACTATCCGTTGTTAATAATCCTTTTTGTTCTGCATCTTCAATCATGGCCAATGCAATACGATCTTTAATGCTGGCACCTGGATTATTTTTTTCCAGCTTTATCCATACTTCATGATCGCTTCCAAATAATTTGTTGATACGCACATGCGGCGTATTTCCGATTGTTTGTAAAATGCTATTTGCTTTCATTTGTTTTAGTTTTTTATTTTTTATGATACCTGCATATTTTTTTACAAAGCTGTTTATTCTAAAGAGCAAATAAAATTTATTATTTAACCTCTCAATCCTATATTGAATTGTGACCGTTGACTTCATTCATATCACAAAATTCAATCCCTCCGGCAACGGGTTATTATCCCTTACTTTTATTTCGCTTTTATGATAAACAATAGAATGAGCCGGTACACTGTAAGTCAACCAAACATTGCCGCCAATCACACTGTCTCTTCCCACTATTGTTTCTCCACCCAAAATAGTAGCACCCGAATAAATGATCACATTATCTTTAATGGTTGGATGCCGCTTCATACTGGCATTGGATTTTGCAACATTTAAAGCGCCCAATGTAACACCCTGGTAAATTTTTACATTGTTGCCGATGATGGTTGTTTCGCCTACTACTATTCCTGTACCATGATCTATAAAAAAAGACTTACCAATAGCCGCCCCGGGATGAATATCAATACCGGTTTTGCTGTGTGCATATTCTGACAATAACCTTGGCAAGGTTTTAATTCCCTGCAGGTACAACTGGTGAGAGATGCGGTACACAGCCGTAGCATAAAAACCCGGATAAGCTACCAATACTTCTTCTATAGATGAAGCAGCAGGATCAAATTGCAGAATGGCATCTGCATCCAGTAGCAGGGCTTCATAAATTTCGGGCAGCTCATAAAATAATTGTTCCGTATGTTTTTTTACTTCCTGTTCATCTTTTATCAGTTCAAACAACAATGCAGAAAATGTATTTTTTATTTCGGTGTATTGCTTCGTTAATTTTTGCTCTGTATCATACTTGCCTTCATGCGAAGAAAATAAAAGATGGTACAGATCATCAATAAAATTTTCTGCAATATCCCTATCCGGAAAACGCACACTTGTCTTCCTGATCTTTAAAAATAATTCCTTTATAAAATTTTGTTCGGTCATTACTTTTTTTAGAGTTAAATGTTTTGGACCATAGATCACAGTAAATAATCACTCACTATTGCTCATTGCCTATTGACTATTCACTATTGTATCATACAGGCTCCCACCGTTACGTTACTTGTTTCATCTATTAAGATGGCGGCGCCCGAAGTTCTCAAATCTTTGTAGCTATCAAAAGCAATGGGTGATGCAGTTTTAATAGTAGCTTTCACAATATCATTGAGTGAAACTTTTTCGGGTGCCAATTCCTGCAACAGCGAATTTGCATCTAATTTATAATCTATTTTTTTTATAACAGCTCTTACCTGCTTACTATTTAACTGCAATAAATATTTATTACCCTGCATCATGGGTTTGTTGTCCATCCAGCATAATAAAACTTCCAGCTCATTTTCTATCCTGGGTTTGTTATCACTTTTAACGATCGTATCTCCCCGGCTTACATCTATATTATCTTCCAGGTGCAGCACTACACTCTGCGGTGCATAAGCCACTTCCACTTCTTTTCCTCCAATTTCAATTCCTTTTATTTTACTTACTATTCCTGATGGTTGAATGGTAACAGCATCTCCTTTTTTATAAATACCGCTATTAATTTTTCCGGCATAGCCACGGTAATCGTGCAATTCTTCTGTTTGCGGACGGATAACATATTGCACAGGAAAGCGTGCATCTGCCAGGTTTATATCGTCGGCCACTTCTACATTTTCCAGGATATGCAGTAAGGGTTCCCCTTCGTACCATAGAAAATTTTCGCTCTTCTCTACAATATTATCGCCATTGATGGCACTGATAGGGATATAAATAATATCTTTTAATCCCAGTGTTTTAGCCACCTCTGCAAATTCTATCAGGATGTTATTGTACACATCCTGCGAATAATTTACCAGGTCCATTTTATTTACTGCCACCACAATATGCGGAATATTGAGCAAAGATGCAATGATGGCATGGCGACGTGTTTGTTCTGAAACTCCATTTCTTGCGTCTATTAAAATAATGGCCAGATCGCTATTGCTGGCGCCGGTAACCATGTTGCGGGTGTACTGTATGTGCCCTGGTGCATCTGCAATAATGAACTTACGTTTGGGTGTAGAAAAATATTTATACGCCACATCAATGGTAATGCCTTGCTCTCTTTCTGCACGTAGCCCATCGGTTAATAAAGCAAGATCAATTTCTCCATCTTCTTTATTCTTACTTTGTTTTTCAATTGCTTCCAACTGATCTATCATGATAGACTTACTGTCAAAAAGCAACCTACCAATTAAAGTGCTTTTGCCATCATCTACACTGCCTGCGGTTATAAATCTTAAGATGTCCATTTGGTTAATCTTTTTTTTGTTTGTCATTTGTCAAAAGTCAATTGTAAATAGTGAAATCTTTGCTGTTACAATTTCTTTTGCAAAAACTTTTTGTTTAAAATATTGCAACGAGCATTCAATATTCACTTTTCAGCATTCACTTTAAAAATATCCGTTCTTCTTCCTGTCTTCCATGGCAGCTTCACTTACCCTGTCGTCTATTCTTGTTTCGCCACGCTCACTTGTTTTGGTGGCAATAATTTCATTTATAATATCATCAATGTTGGACGCTGTAGATTCTACCGCTGCCGTACAGGTCATATCGCCTACGGTTCTGTACCTTACTTTTTTTACAGAAATTTTATCGGTTGGTTCAAGTTGAATAAATTGGGAGATAGCTACTAATTGTCCTTCATGTTCCAATACTTCCCTTTCGTGAGCAAAATAAATAGAAGGCAGTTGTATATTTTCCCTGCGGATATAATTCCAAATGTCAAGTTCGGTCCAGTTGCTGATGGGAAACACCCGTACGTTTTCACCCTTATGAATTCTTCCATTGTAAGTATTCCATAATTCGGGGCGTTGCAATTTAGGATCCCACTGACCAAACTCATCTCTTATAGAAAAAATTCTTTCTTTTGCTCGGGCTTTTTCTTCGTCTCTTCGGGCACCACCAATGCACGCATCAAATTTAAATTCTTCTATGGTGTCCAGAAGCGTAAAGGTTTGCAATGCATTTCTGCTGGCAAATTTTCCTTTGGTTTCTGTAAGCTGTCTTTCTTTAATGGTATCTTCTACCTTGCGCACTACCAGTTTTTCGCCGATTGTATTTGCCAACGCATCCCTGTAATCTAATGCCTCTATAAAATTATGGCCCGTATCAATATGTACTAAAGGAAAAGGAAATTTTCCTGGCCTGAAAGCTTTTAGGGCCAGGTGTACCAATACAATAGAATCTTTACCACCACTAAACAATAAAGCAGGCCGCTCAAACTGGCCGGCCACTTCCCTAAAGATGTGAATAGATTCTGATTCCAATTGCTCTAAATAATCTAATTTATAATTGCTCATCTGAATATTTAAAAAATTTATTGAATTTTTTCTTCCATAGTTTCATGAAGACCGCATTCCTTTTTATTGGCATCTTCCCACCACCACCTGCCTGCCCTGAAATCTTCTCCGGGTTTGATGGCTCTTGTACAAGGTGCACAACCAATACTTACAAAACCACGGTCGTGTAAAGGATTG
>JBKJSJ010000366.1:0-4265 GCA_046595965.1 Ferruginibacter sp. | reverse complement strand
CCAGGGCGGATTGTTGGGCATTACCATCGACCCACAGTTTAACAGCAACAGGATGGTTTACTGGACATTTTCTGAAAGTACTGCAGAAGGAAACCTTACTGCAGTAGCTAAAGGTAGTTTGTCGGCAGATGAAAAAAGTATTGAAAACGCTGCAGTAATTTATAGAGCCATACCTGCATACCGGGGAAACCTGCATTATGGCTCCCGCATTTTAGTTGATGCCGCTGGTAATCTTATTTTAAGTACTGGTGAGAGGTCAGACCTTCAAACCCGCCCCCAGGCACAGGATCTTAATTCTGCCCTGGGCAAAATTATCCGCATTACCAAAGATGGTCAGCCCGCAGCGGGCAACCCTTTTTTAAACCGTGCCGGCGCAAGACCAGAATTGTATTCTTATGGCCACCGAAATGTTCAGGGGTTGGCCATACATCCACAAACAGGAGACCTTTGGGATAGTGAAATGGGACCAAGGGGTGGTGATGAAATAAACCTTATCAAATCCGGCCTTAATTATGGCTGGCCTACCATAACTTATGGATTGGAATACAGCGGTGAAAAGGTAGGAGCAGGCATTACACAACAAAATGGTATGGAGCAACCGGTTTATTATTGGGATCCTGTACTTTCTCCAAGCGGCATGACATTTTATAACGGCGATCAATTGCCCGAATGGAAAAACAATTTATTTATTGCAGGCCTTAACAGTAACCATATAGCACGGGTGATTATCCAAAATAATAAAGTAGTTGGAGAAGAACGTCTATTGTCTGATCAAGGCCAGCGCTTCAGGGATATAACACAGGGAAAAGATGGAGCTCTGTATGCAGTTACTGATGAAGGCCGTTTGTATAAGATTGGGAGAAAATAACGGTTGGCAAAGGTTGTATGATTAAAAAAAGTTTAGTGAAACGACTTTCATTAAACTTCTTTCAAGACCGATAAAAACATTGAGTTGTAGAGGTTTTTACCAACTATTTTTCAGTATTATACCAAGATAACTAAACCCTTTATAACTTACGCTTTACTCCTTTTTTACTTCTTCGGTTCTTTATGCTTAGCCAGGATCACATCCTGCACATTCACACCACTTATCTTACTCTCCAACCAGGATATTAAATCCAGGTAGGCAAATGCTCTTGCCTCCAAAGGATTACCCTCATATTTTCTTAATTTTTCCAGCAGTATTTCAAATTCGGGTCTTAAAGCATGTGCCCCTAAACGAAAGCTGCGGCGCAGGAATGAAAATATTTCTTCTTCTACCCTACTCAGGTTTTCCATTTTTGCCATAAAACGGTACACCGATTTTATCAGGTATTCCAGCAAATCAAAATTGCCCAGTTCGTAATGGGCTATCAGGTGCAGCAGGCGGGCATAACACTGCAGATCAGTACGCAGGTCAGCTTTACTGTTTATTATGCGGCTTAAATAATCTACTGCTTTGCCAGCATCACCGCTGCCAAAATAAAGTGAAGCAATCTTATAATAAAAAACCAGTACCCGGTGTGCATCTAAATAAATTTCATATTCCTTCAGCATTTTTTCCAGGAAGGGCACCATGCGCAAACCATTGTGAAAAGTGCCCTGTAAAAAGTACTGGTTAATGCGGGCAGTGTACAAATACTGGTACACCAAAATTCTGCTGTTAGGATTTTGTTTCACTGCTTTGGTACGGGCAAACTGCTCAAACTTTTTAATAGTCTCAGCCATTTTTGGTTCGTTTCGCAGATCAAAATGTGCACTCATCAGGTTGTGCATTCCTTTTATATAACTGGCAGTTTCCACCTCCAGCATATTTGGATATTCTTCAAAAATATCCACCCATCTTTGGCAATGCCGGTAGTACTGCAAAAAATCGAGCCTTATAAATGCATACCAGCAATAACTCTGATGCAGGTACAACTTTTCGTAGAAACCCATTGCCTCACTGGGTTTGGCAGGCATACTGCTTTCAAAAAATTGACGGATGTCTGAGATGTCTTTTTCGTTGCGGGCATGGCCATGCTGAATGTACCAGCTATAAAGTTGCAGGGAAAGATTAGAAAGTTTATTCACCAATTGTAAAGTTTCATTCACAGCATTGCTCTCCTGTGTAAGCTGGTTGGCCCTGTTTTGCATACTGCGGGTTATGTAGAGCACTTCTATCTTCTTCTCAAAAAATAAACCCTGTTGCAGGTAAGTTACCTGGTTATAGGTGCGGGCCAGGTCTTTTAGTTTATCCAGCACTTTCAGGCTCTGCAGGTACAATCCTTTGTTGAAAAGTATTCGGGCATGATCTAACAATTCGTGCAGTTGCAGGTCTATATTGTTTTCATCTTTAATAATGCGCAGGCTGCCCAGCACCTGCCGGTATAACTGGGCTTTAAGATTGCTAAGCTGGCTCTTGTTGATAGAAGGATTTTTTTTTAGCATAATGCCTTCATCATATTCTGTCATCCGGTCCATTGCATCAAAAAGCTGGATGCTTTTTAGCTCATCGCTGGATGAATTTCGCTTTACGAAAAGCTTGAAATTGCGCTTTTCGCTCTTCTCAAGCGATTTTATTAATTGAAATATGGGGTCTGTTGAGCGGTTGGGCATCGTAATTCCTTTTGTTTAAAATCCTTTACTACAGTGCATTTCATCCAATTTACTTCTTATTACAATGCGTAGAAGCAGTTGTATTTTGGTTTCAGAAAACTTAAATGTTTATATACTTTAGTAGTGTTATAGTAAAATGTCCTGCAAAATACGAATATAAGTGCAGGCATATTTATCACAATCTATCTAACCAATAATTATGTCTGAAGGAAAAGTCTACATATTCGATACCACCCTTAGGGATGGTGAGCAGGTGCCGGGTTGTAAACTCAACACCAAAGAAAAAGTAGAATTGGCATTAGCATTGGAAGAACTGGGAGTAGATATTATCGAAGCAGGTTTCCCTATCTCATCTCCCGGCGATTTTGATTCAGTAAACGAGATTTCTAAAGTAATAAAACATGCTGCCGTATGTGGCCTCACCCGGGCAGTGCAAAAAGATATTGAAGTGGCTGCAGAAGCATTGAAGTATGCTGTTCGGCCCCGCATTCATACCGGTATCGGCACTTCTGATTATCATATAAAATCGAAATTTAAATCTACACAAAAAGAAATTTTAGCAAGAGCCGTGCAATCAGTAAAATGGGCTAAAAACTTTGCAGACGATGTAGAATTTTATGCAGAAGATGCAGGCCGCACAGAGAATGCTTACCTGGCTAGTGTAGTACAAGCCGTTATTAAAGCAGGAGCCACAGTGGTAAATATTCCTGACACTACGGGTTACTGTCTGCCTCACCAGTACGGCGAAAAAATAGCTTTTTTAAAAAACAATGTTTCCAATATTGATAAAGCCATTATTAGTTGTCATTGTCACAATGATTTAGGTATGGCCACCGCCAATTCTATTGCGGGCGTTTTAAATGGTGCCAGGCAGGTGGAGTGTACCATCAATGGACTGGGCGAACGAGCCGGCAACACATCGCTGGAAGAAGTAGTGATGATACTGAAACAACACAGCAGCCTTGGTTATTATAGCAATGTAAAAACACAGCAGTTAAACCCCATCAGCCGACTGGTTTCAGATACCATGAGGGTTCCTGTTCAGCCAAACAAAGCAATTGTAGGAGCCAATGCTTTTGCACATTCATCAGGCATACACCAGGATGGGTTTTTAAAAAATGCTCAAACTTACGAGATCATTGCGCCAGAAGAAGTTGGTGCCGATGGATCAAGAATAGTACTAACGGCAAGGAGTGGCCGCAGCGCACTGGCTTACCGTTTTCAAAAATTAAATTTTGAGTTTAACAGGAATGATATTGATGTTTTGTATGAATACTTTTTGCAACTCGCAGACAGTAAAAAAGAAGTAGAAGATATAGACCTTTCAGTATTAGCTTTTAATCATCAGCAAAACATATTGGCTACGGCCTAACCTTTCTCATGCGTTTATTTTAGTTTAATGATGGGGGGATTGTCCCCCCTTTTTTTTTAAACCTTGCAATGAAAGAAAAAATAATTACAATTGAAAAAAAGCTATTAATGCGAATAATTTAAAAAAGTAACAAAATAAATGAATCGCACAAAAAATATAAATGATTTTATGTCAGGTTCTTTAGAATCCGGGATAAGTGTAAAAGCAGTGGGGCTTTCTTTATTTGATAAAATCTGGAATACACATATTGTAAAAGTTATTAAAGACGGGCCATCAGTTTTATATATTGATAAACATTTTATTCATGAAGTAACCA
>JBKJSJ010000184.1:0-9168 GCA_046595965.1 Ferruginibacter sp. | reverse complement strand
TAAGCAAACAACTTTGGTTTACAGAAAACGGGCGAGACATGCTGGGTGATGATATGCCAGCCGATGAATTAAATACTGCACCTATTGCAGGATTACATTTTGGATTTCCCTATTGCCATCAGGGAGATATTTTGGATCCAGAATTTGGGACAAATAAAAATTGCAAAGATTACACAGCACCTGTGCAAAAGCTGGGCCCGCATGTGGCTGCACTGGGTATGCGTTTTTATACAGGCAATCAATTTGGAGCTGAATATACCAATCAAATTTTTATTGCTGAGCATGGAAGCTGGAACAGAAAGCAACCCATAGGTTACCGGATAAGTTTGGTAAAAGTAGATGCAGCCGGTAAATCATTGGGCTACACCAGCTTTGCAGAAGGATGGCTGCAGCCCAACGGAAAAGTTTTGGGTAGACCTGTAGATGTGCAGCAAACGCCTGATGGAGCGCTGCTGGTAAGCGATGATTACAGTGGCGTAATTTACAGGATAACCCACCCCTGATTCTTATTTTTTATAAAATAAAAAAAGGAGATGGTTAATCTCCTTGTGAAATAATTTTTTAAATGCTCTTTCTTAAAAAAGATAGAACCAATTCATCTGCCAATTTTATTAAAAAAATTATTGGCAGGTTACCAATGCAAGGTCATCTACATTCACCCTTATCTCGCCCCGGCTATTAATGCTCAGGTGAGAAGAGGCAGAAGTGGTAAAATTGTTTTTTGCACCAGATGTAACAAACTTTCCTTTGGATGAAGTTTGCATTCTGTACGTTCCCCTGAAACTGCTGCTTTCAGAATAAGTATCCTGCATGTTAGCATGATAAATTTTTCCTGAGCTTCTTCCAATACCCGTAAATGAATACTGAATGTGGTAGTTTACAAAAATTCTGTTTGCACGAAACATACCAAAAATATTGGCATGTGCAGTACCGGAATAATCTACAAACTCATTGGTGCATTCATTAAAAATGCTGCCATCCATTTCCATAGTTTCTACAGAATTGAAAGCAGGGTTAGGAGCAGACCTGTTTGAAACAAAAGAACTGAGGGTAAAGAATGCTGCAAATGCAGCCAACAACATGATTTTTTTCATAAATCTTGGAATTTTGGGTGAAACAAATTTAAGCTTACCGTTAAGTAAACCTGTTCGGATAAGAACGAGTTTGTAGATTGAATGTGCAGTTATTTCTGCCGTTGGTTAGGGCCGGCTTAAAACAAACGTTTTCTTAAATTATTTATTTTGTGTATGGATACATTTATTTTAACCTATTTATCTGCCTATTTTTAAAACACAAATGCAAAGTATTTTTTCTTGAAATGCAAACGGAAATGTACGTAGAGCTTTTACCTGGAAGGGAATGATAAATCCTTTTAGATTGAAGATTGGGCTTTGGGATAATTGGAAGATAAAGCAACAGTTGCGACAAAAAAGCTCAGTGAAAATAAATTGATTTAGAACGCAGACTACACAACTGGCTTTGTATTTGTACCTACCATGTTTTAAAAAGTAAAAATGCTATCTCAAAAAATATATTTCAGGTTCATCCTCTTTTTATGTTTATTAAACTTTTATCATTTACGGTCTCAAGCTGCCCTGCATTCGATACCTTTTTGTGTACTTAGTTTTTCTGATAGCAGTAATGCCATTAAAATGGATTCCCTGTTTAATAAATTAAATTTAGGTAAGCTTGGCTTGGGAAGGCGGGCCTTTGATTATGCTATTATCGGATACAACATATTAAAATCAAAAAATAAACTCCCTAACGAAAATATTTTATCCATTGCTGATATGAGTACAGTATCTGGTAAAAAAAGATTTTTTGTGATTGATATAAAAAATTATAAACTTTTATATGTTACTTATGTTGCACATGGAAAAAATTCAGGGTTAGATAAAACACTTCATTTTTCCAACGAAAGGGAAAGTAATAAAAGCAGTGTAGGGTTTTACATTACTTCCCTTACCTATTCAGGTTTACATGGATTTTCCTTGCGACTGATGGGCCAGGAGATTGGATACAATAATAATGCTATGGAAAGGGATATTGTAATTCATAGTGCAGATTATGTAAGCGAAGCAGTAGTAAAAAGCCAGGGTTATGTTGGCAGAAGCCTGGGATGTCCTGCCCTATCGCTGGCAGTTTATAAACCAATAATAGAAAAAATTAAAAACGGCACCTGCTTATTTATTTATGGAAATGATACAAGGTACATTGTAGATTCCAGGCTTTTAAAACGCCCGGTGAAACTGGGAAAGAATTAAAATGGTTAATTAGATAATTCTTTATCGTTATTATTCTTACTCCTTTACCTCCTTATCCACCACCACTACCAAATCTTTTGCATCAACTGTTATGGGGATAACGCCCACCTGCAGGATGGCTTTTTTGCCACGCAGTTCTTTTACTATGCCGATGGTGCGGTTGTTTTTCATTTTTACTTTATCCCCTATTTTTAGCTCGCCGCCAACTTCAAGGAATTTATCATCCTGTTTTTTCTGGCGGTTGTTTGCGGGCATTTTTGCCTGCTGGTTAAACAGCAGGGCATGTATGGTTTTTACTACGCTTTCTTTATCATCTGTTCTGCGCCACTCTATCAGCATGGCTTTAAGGCGGCGCTCCATATCCCGCAAGTAGTTAATTTTTTCTTCAGATATTTTATTTTGCTGCTGCATTCTTTCCATGTCCTGCTGGTGCAATTCTTTACGCAGCACCTGCTGCATTTCTTTTTTCAACTGCTCGTTTTCTTTTAATAATTTTTGCAACTGGTTTTTGTCAATATCAATCTGCTGAAGATCCTGCTCGGTGCGGTTTAATAATTTATCTAAACTAAAATGATCTTCATCTACCAGTTTGCGGGCTTTATCAATCAGTCTTTTATCCAGTCCTATTCTTTCTGCAATACTGAAAGTGTAGGAACTGCCGGGTTGGCCTACCTGCAGTTTATAAAGCGGCAAAAGATTTTTTTCATCAAACTGCATGGCGCCGTTGATGATACCTTTTACTTTGTTGGCCATCACCTTAAGGTTAAGGTAATGCGTGGTTACAATACCAAATGCATGTTTAAAAGCCAGCTCTTCCATAATCACTTCTGCAAATGCGCCGCCCAGGTTGGGGTCACTACCACTGCCCAGTTCATCAATAAAAAAAAGTGTTTTGCCATTGGCATTTTCTATAAAATGCTTCATGTTTTTCAGGTGAGAAGAATAAGTGCTCAGCTCAAACTCCAGGCTTTGTGTATCGCCGATATGAATCATGAGTTGCTTAAAAATCCCCATCTCACTGTCGGGGCTAACCGAAACCAATAAACCAGCCTGTAACATTACCTGCAGCAATCCGACTGATTTTAAGGTAACTGTTTTGCCCCCGGCATTAGGGCCACTAATAACAAGAATACTGTTCTGATGATCGAGTTTTAAGTTTACGGGAATGGTGGGCTTATTTACTTTGTTATTGTATAATAAAAGTAAAGGATGATATGCATTGATAAGGTTAATATGCCCTTTATCAAATAACATTGGATAATTGCCCCCTATGTCTATGGCCAGCCTAGCCTTGGCCCGGATGAAATCAAATTCACCAGCTATATCATGATAACTTTTTAGCAGGTCAGCGTACTCACTTAACTGTTGGGTAAGCTGGCGCAAAATGCGATATACTTCTTTTTGCTCTTCATGCTCCAGCGAAAAAATATCATTGTTCAGTTGCGTGGTTTCTTCGGGTTCTATAAAACTGGTGCGGCGGCTGTCGCTCTCGCCGTGCAGTACACCTTTTACTGTGCGTTTTTGTTCTGCAAAAACGGCCAGCACTCTCCTGCCGTTTAAAAAACTTTCTTCAATATCTGCCAGGTATCCAAGCTTATTCATTTTGCTTACAATGCGGTCAAACATACGGCGCAGTTCGTTGCGCTTGCGGTACAGTTTCAGGCGTATGTCGGCAAGATCGGGGCTGGCACTGTCTTTTACTATACCTGCTTCGTCTAATATATCATCTATTAATTTGCGGATACTTTTTTCGTAATAACTATCTTCTATTACTTTGGTAAGGCCGGGATAAGTTGCTCTTATTTCTGCATTAAACCAGCGAAAAATATTATTAGTATTTTCTGCCAACCTGCGGATGAGCACAAACTGTTCTCCACTGAGCGATGCGCCGGGTATGCCTAGCAGTTTTAAATCTTTACTGATATTGATAGAAAAATCGTTGGGGAAATAGAGGCCGCTTTGGATTAGGGTTTTAAACTCGTGGCTTTGCTGCAGGGCTGTTTCAATAAATTCTTTTTTGGTATGTATGCGCAGGTTTAACGAAAGCTGTTTTGCATATTCTGTTTTACAATGCGCTGCCAGCAGGTCTTTTACCTTGTCAAATTCTAATTGAAGTAAAGTGGATTCAGGAAAAAACTTCATAGTGAATTGTAAATAGTCAATGGTCAATGTTCAATAAGTCAATGGTTAATGCTGAACTTAGTGATGCCGTACAAGGGAGTGACACAACGATGTTTAATAGTATTTCAAAAGCTTGTGCCGAAAAAAATCTATAATAATAGCAAATCATTGCAGCTAATTTAAATTTCTTTGTTGCTATGAGACAAAAAAAATAAGCTTTTATCATTCGGCACCTGGCTTTCACCATTGACCATTGACTTATTGAACATTGACTCCAGCACAATCAATCTAATTTTAATACAGCAAGGAATGCCTCCTGCGGTATCTCTACATTTCCTATCAGGCGCATTCTTTTCTTACCCTCTTTTTGTTTTTCCAGGAGTTTGCGTTTACGGCTGATATCTCCGCCATAACATTTAGCCGTTACATCTTTGCGCATGGCGCTGATGTTTTCCCTGGCAATAATTTTGGCACCAATGGCCGCTTGTATGGCTATCTGGAACTGCTGCCGGGTTAATAATTCTTTTAATTTTTCGCACAACTTTTTTCCAAATTCGTGGCTGCGGCTGCGGTGAATTAAAGCACTGAGTGCATCTACTTTTTCGTTGTTCAATAAAATATCCATCCGCACTATATCACTGTCACGGAAACCAATGGGATGATAATCGAAACTTGCATAACCTCTTGTCTGCGATTTTAATTTATCGTAAAAATCAAATACAATTTCGGTGAGCGGCATTTCAAACGTAAGCTCCACACGGGTGGGGCTAAGGTATCCCTGGTGAATAAGATTGCCCCGCTTGTTAATGCAGAGCGTCATAATATTGCCGATATATTCCGGTTTGGTAATAATTTGTGCTTTTATAAAAGGCTCTTCAATGCGTGCGGTGCGGCTGGGGTCGGGCAGTGTTGCCGGGTTGTGTACATCTATTACTTCACCCTTGGTGGTGTGTGCAATAAAGCTCACGTTGGGTACGGTAGTAATTACGGTTTGATTAAATTCTCTCTCCAAACGTTCCTGTACAATTTCCATGTGCAGCAGACCAAGAAA
The DNA here is from genome assembly GCA_046595965.1 of Ferruginibacter sp. Lineage (GTDB taxonomy): Bacteria > Bacteroidota > Bacteroidia > Chitinophagales > Chitinophagaceae > Ferruginibacter. The sequence goes on along the minus strand of JBKJSJ010000184.1, from coordinate 3,732 downwards.
TCCGCAGCGAAAACCAAAGCCGAGTGCCTGCGATGTTTCCAGCTCAAAAGTTAGGGAAGCATCGTTTAACTGGAGTTTGTCCATACAATCCCGCAGCTCTTCAAATGCATCCGTTTCCACCGGAAAAATTCCGGCGAATACCATGGGCTTCACGTCTTCAAAACCATCAATGCGGCTTTGTGTGGGGTTAATTACATTAGTGAGGGTATCTCCTACTTTTACTTCTTTGGCATTTTTAATTCCGGTGATGAGGTAACCCACATCGCCGCAATGAACCGATTTCTTTTTATCCATGCCCAGTTTTAAAATGCCTACTTCATCTGCAAAATATTCCTGGTCGGTACTGAAGAATTTTACTTTATCGCCCTGCTTAATGCTGCCATTAAAAATACGGAAGTAAACAATGATGCCCCTGAAGCTGTTAAAGACACTATCAAAAATAAGTGCCTGCAACGGGGCAACCGGATCGCCGGCTGGTGCCGGTATGCGTTTAATAATTGCTGCTAATATTTCTTCTATACCAATACCGCTTTTGCCGCTTGCCAATAAAATATCTTCTTCTTTGCACCCCACCAGTTCTATAATCTGGTCTTTTACTTCGGGTATCATGGCACCATCCATATCAATTTTATTGATCACAGGAATAATCTCCAGATCGTTGCCAATGGCCAGGTAAAGGTTGCTGATGGTTTGTGCCTGTATGCCCTGGGTGGCATCTACCAAAAGCAGGGCACCTTCGCAGGCTGCCAATGCACGGCTTACTTCGTAACTAAAATCTACATGGCCGGGAGTATCTATCAGGTTAAGAATATATTCTTCGCCATTATATGGATAATTAATTTGTATGGCATGGCTCTTAATGGTGATGCCTTTTTCTCTTTCGAGGTCCATATCATCCAGCACCTGGGCCTGCATATCCCTGTCGCTGATGGTGTGGGTAAATTGTAAAAGTCTGTCTGCCAGGGTACTCTTGCCGTGATCTATATGTGCTATGATGCAAAAATTTCTGATGTTCTTCATGTATCCGTTTACTTCTTTTAGGGCGCAAAAATACGGGATTTGAGGGGTAAATAGAGAGGTATGTTCGGGTTAGCTTCTTCTTAATAAAGTATCGAATAAATATGCCGGTAAATAGGGAAGCAGATTTGTTACTTATATTTGCTTATACCGCTAACAGCATTCATGATCTAAAATCAAAATCGTTTTATCATAAAAATCTTTTGCTCTTTCCGGTGTGCTGCCTATGCAAACCAAACCAATTTTACCATATTCAGATAATGCACCTACCAGGTGAAACATTACGCCTTCCTGTGCTGCGCCATCATACATCAGATCGTGGTACATGGCTATATCAATCAGGTCATCGGGCGTAAGCCCCCTGTATTTTTCACTACTTACATTGTCTGATGCAAAATAAAATCTTTGGTTGCCGCTGGAAGTGAGGTATTGGCCGGTATCTGCATTGTAGGTGCCATCGGTTAAAAACTGCAGCATTAAAAAAGGATGCGTAGTGCCACCCTTGCGCAGGTTGATTTCTATGGCATAATGTAACCACAAACCTTCTTCATTTTTCACCGAAATAAAATCAATGGCAAACCTCCCTAGTGCACCTTTTTGTACCAGTACCTGTGCAATCTTTTTTCCTTCTGCAGCCAGCGAAACATTATACATTTTATCTGCCGGAAAAATGGCACCAAGAAAAACCTGGCCATCATTGCCACCCAGCAACTGGTCGTGTGTGCTTACAATTTCTATTTGATTATTGGGGCTGATAACACACTGCACAGAGGGCGACATTTTTATTTCGCCTTCCAGGAATACTTCTGTTATGCCACCCATATTCCTGAATTTTTCAAAAAACAAATCAAGCGTTACATCTTTTGCAACTGTTTTTAAATTTGTTGCTACACTTTCATCAATTTCTTTTTCCAGTTGTTCAGTTGATGTATTGGTTGGATAGGTATAAATTGCATTACCATCGCCACTAAAACCATCATTTAATTTTATAACAGCTTTGCGCAGTTCAGGATATTTTATTTTTAATGTCAGCAATGCTTTTACCATTTCTTCCCTGCTGTGCAGGTCTTCAAACCCATCCGGAAAAAGCACACCGCTTTCTCTAAAAGATTTTCTTCCACCCGATTTGGAGCCTTCATAAAATTTATCCGGATCAGTGCCAAACAAAGGAATGCCCAATTGCACAGCAATTGTTTTTTCAAGCTTTGTAATATTAAAACAGGTAAGATGGGTAGAAGCTGCATCTGTAATTAATTGCCGGATGCGTTCCATTAAACGTGGCCGCTCCAATATTTTTTGAGTGAGCGGTTTTACAGATGCATCGTAACAGCTAAGCATGCTGAGCCGCTGGCGTGCATGATGGCCTGTGATGCCAGGCAACAGGTGCAGGTAATAATCTACAATACTGTCTGATATAGGCATGCTGGACAAATATATTATTTTAGTAAGCGGCATGCGCAGCAGCATGAGCAGGCAAAGCATTCTTTCTTCATAATGTACAGCCCCTTTTATTTTAGAAAGTATGTCCTGGTCTAATGAAAACGAAGGGATTATAACCACCGTACGTGGAGCCAGTTTATCGGGAAACACTTTTTCAAACTGCTGGCCAAAGCATTCCTGAATTTTCCTGAATGCAATGCTTTCTTCGGGCGACCCCGGAGCTGGGAATTGATTGGCATTGCTAATCGTTTTTCTGGAAGTATCTGCTACAATATTCATAAATGAATCTTTTGTGAAAGTTAATATATTTTGTGAAGCGAAAAATGATTACAAATATTTATTTTGATTATAAACTTTTATCAGTTCAAGTATTTATTTCTTAAAAGTTGCTTCTTAATATTACGATACGAAAGTATTTTTTTTATAAGTTATATTTGCCCTCATTTTTCTATTTAAAATATTTTAAACTAACTGGTTATATGCAGATACTCAACAGCACTGTTGCCGATATCCCTGCTATCTTTCATTTATATGATGATGCAGTTGCTTTTCAAAAAACAAAATTTAATAAACACTGGCTTCCTTTTGACAGGGCCATGGTAGAAAAAGAAGTAGCCGAAAACAGGCAATGGAAAATTATGGAAGGCGATGAAGTGGCCTGCATATTTGCAATTGCTTATGATGATCCTTTTATATGGAAAGAAAAAAACAGCGATGCAGCTATGTATATTCACCGCATTGTTACACACCCTGCTTTCCATGGACGACATTATGTAAAAGCCATTGTAGAATGGAGTAAGGATCATGCAAAAGTTATGGCTAAAGAATACATAAGGATGGATACCTGGGGCGATAATGAAAAGTTGATTGAATATTACAAACATTGCGGGTTTAATTTTTTGGGAACCATCACACCTACCGCCAGCGATGAATTGCCCAAACATTACAGTGCTATTTTTTTGAGTTTATTTGAGATTAGATTAGCATGAGCCGTTACTTTTTATATTAAAAGTTATCATATAATGTAGCGTGCCAACCCCTTTATGTGCATTTAGATTCCCATAAAAAAAATAACCCAAATCCTGTTCTATTTATTTTTGTGATAAGTATATTTTGGAAGCAAATTTGCAGTCCTGAGGAAGAATGCATTAAACCCCATAAAATGGAAGCATTCTTAGTTATTCTATTAATAAAACATACTATTATGAAAATCTATGCAAACGTGGCATTGGCCGCAATTTTAATGACTGGTACTGCAAGTGCTCAAAATGTGAA
>JBKJSJ010000032.1:0-6969 GCA_046595965.1 Ferruginibacter sp. | reverse complement strand
TTTTACTGCTGCATACACTTGGGCAAACCCATGCCCGAAGCCATCAGTAGTTTTTTTGGTGCTTTGTTGCTGGGCATCATCAGTTATCATAGCAAAAGTATTTGGGGCGGGGTACTCATTCATATAGGGTTGGCCTGGCTGATGGAGGTTTTGGCATTTATTCAACAATAAGTTTTAATGACTATAAAAAAAATGGAACACCGGGCTTTGGGAGCGTTTAAAATTTAAGTGCCCTTTTCAAAAATCATTTTCAAACAAGTGCTAATACCGATTGCCAGTATTTTAAAGATTAGAAAAAAGTATATAACTCTAAGGGTATTAAAAAAATACTTGAGGTCATTTAAAATTTCAACAGCCTTATGAATGGTTTAGCGGGGAGTTATAGAGATAATTTTTTTTATTGGCTAAAGCCGGCAACCGCAATTTGCATTACCACGCCTTTAAAGGCGTGGTAATGGAGTGAAAATAGAAAGGGCTTTAGCCAAACTGCATTCGGTTAAAATTAATTCAAACAACTTCTATTAAGGCCTGGATAATATTTTTTACCGATTGCCAATAATTTAGAAATTAAAAAAAAGTATATACCTCTATGGGTATTAAAAAACACTTGAGATCATCTAAAATTTCAACAGCGTTGTGAACGGTTTAGCGGGGAGTTATAGAGATTTGATTTATAAATTAGCCCAATACTTTTCTATACCGAAATACTCCGGTACAGGTCGGCATTTACCAAACGCTACCGCACAAAAGCTAACCGGAATTTCAGCCACCACACATTAGCATAAAACAAAATTCCGTTTGGTATAACATTTAATTTAAACAAATAGCAGCAATGCCCATGAATAAATGAGTTACTTTTACAACTCCATTTTATTTTTTTAAATCAAACGATAGCGCATGCCACAAACAATTATAGCAGGTATCGGGCATTATGTTCCGGAGAATGTTGTTACCAACAAAGACCTGCTGGCCTACATGGAAACTTCGGATGAATGGATACAGGAACGCACCGGAATTAAAGAACGGCATTATGCACACAGAACAGATGAAACCACTACCACCATGGGTGTGGAAGCTGCTAAAATAGCCCTGGCAAATGCGGGCATTACAACAAACGATGTTGACTTTATCATCTTTGCTACCATTAGCCCCGATTATTATTTTCCGGGCTGTGGTGTATTGCTGCAGCGGGCAATGCAGATGAAAGAAATTGGTGCGCTTGATATTCGCAATCAATGCAGCGGTTTCGTGTATGCGTTATCGGTAGCCGACCAGTATATTAAAACCGGCATGTATAAAAACATACTGCTGGTGTGCAGCGAAAAACATTCTTTTGGCCTGGACTTTAGTACAAGGGGCAGAAATATTTCTGTAATATTTGGAGATGGTGCAGCGGCCGTAGTATTGCAGCCAACCGAAGAAAAAGGCCGGGGCATTTTAAGCACACACCTGCACAGCGATGGCGAACATGCAGAAATGCTAGCCATGTGCAATCCCGGCACACATGCTAATCACTGGACAAAAGAAACGGTAGCAGATTTTGATGAAGCCCCCGTCGGCGAAATGTTTATGAGCCATGCTATGATTGATAAAGCTCAGAATTATCCTAACATGGATGGCCCCGCTGTATTTAAAAAAGCGGTGGTAAAATTTCCGGAAGTGATCATGGAAGCATTAACAACAAATAATGTAACTACTGCCGATCTTAACTTATTGATACCGCACCAGGCCAACCTGCGCATATCACAGTTTGTGCAGCAAAGATTAAAACTAAGAGACGACCAGGTTTATAACAATATTGAAAAATATGGCAACACCACTGCAGCTTCTATCCCGCTGGCATTATCGGAAGCATGGCAAATGGGAAAAATAAAAAAAGGAGACCTGGTTTGTGTAGCTGCATTTGGCAGTGGCTTTACATGGGCAAGTGCGTTGATGAAATGGTAGGAAATGGGTGATGCCGGGATGTGAGATGTCGGATGTATGAAGCATACTATATCCTTAAAGATTTTTATTACCCACTGCCCATTGATCCTCAACAAAAATGTATGCGAAGGAATTGACTATTGACTTTTTGACTATTGACTTTTTGACCATTGACTTTTTGACCATTGACTTTTTTTCATGCAACGAAAATTTATTTACTTCATCAACCCAATATCCGGAACAAAAAATAAAGCTACATTGCTGCAGTTGATTGAGGAAAAAACTGCTGCCCAGCAAATCGCTTTCCAGGTAATGGAAACAAATGCAGCAAACGATTACGGTTTTCTCACAGCAAAAATAAAACAGGAAAACATTACAGACATCATCGTTTGTGGTGGCGATGGCAGCATCAACCAACTGGCTGCTGCATTGCTGCATGTTGATGTAAACATTGGTATCATCCCCATGGGCTCGGGCAATGGCCTGGCATTAGCGGCAGGCATATCCTTAAAGGCAGATAAGGCATTAAACATTATTTTTAATGGGCGGGCAGAATATATAGATGGCTTTTACATTAATAACCATTTTAGCTGTATGCTTTGTGGCCTCGGCTTTGATGCACAGGTAGCACACGATTTTTCCAGGCAACCCAAACGTGGACTGGGTACTTATATAAAACAAACTATCAAAAATTTTATCTCTGCCAAACCTTATCCTTTTATCATTTATTTAAATGAAGAAAAAATTGCTGCAGAAGCATTTTTTATAAGCATTGCCAACAGCAACCAGTTTGGCAATAACGTTACCATTGCCCCGCAGGCCAGCATCAGCGATGGATTGCTGGATATTGTTATTGTAAAAAAAATGAGTAAACTACGCCTGCTTTTTTCACTGGCAAAACAATTAAAACTGGGACAGCTCACCAATACCGAAAAAAAATATCATCGCCACGATATTCTTTATTTTCAAACAAAAAAATTATCTATACACAACCCCCTTGAAGCACCCCTGCATATTGATGGCGACCCTGCAACAACCAGTCAGCAATTTGAAATAAAAATTGTAGAAAAAGCTTTCAGGTTATTGCAGCCTTAACAATTGCTTTATTTTTTTCAAAGCTTCTTTATTTACATCGCTATTAAACGACTGGATAATATCTCTTTTTTCCCTGGCAGATAAATGGAAATTAAGGGTAGCTCCATATTCTCTTTTTTCTGGTTTGTAAAGAATGGTAATTTTTTGCAGCAGGGAGTCATTGTTTTGATTAAAATAGTTAAGCGCATCTGTTTGTATATAAGATTGCAGGTTAAACCAGTTGTGCTGCAGCATAGTGGCAGGTGTAACAATCATATCAGTAAATGAATTTTGTCCATTTTGCTCCCAGTCATCATTGAGCCTGTCCCGCAATTGCAGTATCACTACCCCGCCGGTATTTTCTTTTATCCATGTCCGGAAATTATCTATAAAACGAAGACTGGTTTCGGTACCTGCATTATCCCGTAGGCCGGCATCCATTACATCAATTACGGGTACGCTGGGCAGCCATACGTTGGGTAACACATAAGGAAAAGTAGCATTCATCCGCATGGCAGTAAGCACCCTCAAATTCATTGGTTGCTGCAGTCGGAAGAGTGCTGCAAAATCTACTGCATCGGGGCTTACAGAAGTATCTGACTGATAAAGCGAAGGCTTCATCATAAAACTCATAGGCTGTGTACCAATCATCAGTTTGCGCCCGTCTGTCTTTATTACAGAATTAAAAATAATGAGTGGCACCCTTGCCTGCTGCTCATCTGCAACAAGATCTTTTAATTGTATGTTTAGTAAACCTTTGGTATTATCACTTAGTTTTTTTTCAAAAGCATATCCCCGGTCTTTAAGGTACCGTTTATTGCTTACAGAAAATTTTTGCACCGGTGCAAAAATATCCCTGGCTATCATAGATGTAAAAACAGGATTGAGTAAATCTTTGGTTATGTAATTACTGTATGCAGGATCACTCAGGTGTAAAGAACTATCTTTTAGTTTATACCGGTACAACTCACGGTAATAGGTAGCCGCCAGCATACCACCACTGGCACCGCTTATAAGAAAAGTGTGCTGCATCAGTTGCCCACTGCTCATGCTGTCTAATTGTTGCAGGGCATTCATTACAAAGGCCGCACTGCGCAGGCCACCTCCACTTACATTAATAAATACCATCAAGGGTTTGGCTTCGTGCTGTTTTACCTTCCAGTTATTGAGCACCTGTAGCATATTAGCTTTATCTGCCTGCAGATGCTGTTCATTGCACAAGGCCTGCAGGCTTTGTTTATTGTAGCCCGGCCGGTCTTGTTTGTTGGTATAATCAAGGCCATAAGCTTTGTTTCTTAAATCTATTAAATCTTTGCTGTGCAAAAAATTGATAAGCAGCAACAGTACAATGGCAGCAGGCAGCCCCCAGCTCTGCAGAAAATATGTAAGCGAGCCGATGAAGGCGATCATAACTGCAAAAAAAATAAGGATGCTTGCTGCAGCAGGCAATTCAAAAAAACGAACTTCCAGGAAAAATCCTACCACTACCAGGAATATAAATGCCAGCAGCATACACACAATGGCCGCTATATGATGCCGTTTAAAAATACTGTCTAAAAAATCCTGGCGATAATGCCCTACATACCTTGTTTTGTGTAGCCGCATAGATGCAGAGAGATAATAATTTACTTTGAGCCCAAATTCATCTATGGACCTATCCTTTTGCGGAAAGGTTTTTTTAAACATTTCCGGACTACCAATAATGGTAGCCATACTCCGGTTGATTGTTTTTCCTGCGCCAAAAAAATAGGCAAACGAAAAGGCCAGCAAAATAATAATCCCCAGCAGCATACCCGCAATTATCGCCACAATTTCATTAAAAGACATCAGCTCTTTGTAATCATCAAAATGAGTTAATCTTATAAAATAAAACAGCAGAAACAACAAAGGAAATATAGCGTTGTTTATAAAATATTTTAAAAAAGGATTGCTGGTAGTTGCCAAAAATTTAAACCGCTTACTGTGCAATATGAACGTGGTAATATTCCAGCTCATAATAAATACTCCCCAGGCAATACCGGTTATAAATGCACCGAGCATGTTTACAGAACCCAGGTATTCCGGTGCAAAAAACAATGCATCGGCCCCAAAATTTTTTAAGAAATTACTATTGATCGTGCTGCCCAGCATATACCAGAACAGTAGCAGTACCTGGTATTTTCTAAAGTGCAATAAAAAAAGCTGTACCGGAAAAAAGAAAAAAATATTTTTTAGCAGTGGTTTCATAAAAAGGCGTTGCTTAAAAATACTACAAAATAGTTTGCCTTTGCTAAATAGCTTTTTCGTTGGCTGGGTATGCCAATGCTTCTATTGGTTTTTTTTGCAGGTATAATAATGCTACACTGCACAATACAATTATCATGGCTGTAAACTGGTGGCTTACTCCCAACCATACCAATGCATTTTTATTAGTAGCGTAAAGCACTGTAAAAATGCCCAGCAGCACCTGCAGCAAAAACAAAACAAGCAAACCATTGCTTAATTTTTTATACAAAGAAGGTTGTTTTATTTTTTTAGACTGAACAAAAAATAAAACAACCACTACCAGTAAAAGATACGCAAGCCCCCGGTGTATAAAATGAATGGTTATTGGATTATTAATTAAATTCTGAGTATATGGAGTAAGCTCATGCATGGCAGCAGGGAAATAACTTCCGTTTATAGTTGGCCAGGTGGGAGCTGAAGCTGCTGCTTTTAGCCCTGCCATAAAACCTCCATAAATTAATTGAAAAAATAATAAAGTAAGCAGCAGGTATAAATAATACTTCGTGTTATTTGCGTGCACTTTTTTCTGCATAACCGGCAAAAGGCTGAATGCAAACCATGCCGTATAAGACAGCAGGAAAATTGCAGCCACTAAATGCGTAGTTAATTCTACATGCCCTACATAATATTTTTCGGGCACCAGCCCACTCTTTACCATAAGCCAGCCTACGAGTCCCTGCAATGCTCCCAGCAAAAATAAAATGATCATAGGCAGTATCATTTTTTTACTGAATTTATTGCGGGCTATAAAATAAACAAAGCCCAGCAAAAATACTACACCCAATAATCTTGCCCAGAGCCTGTGAAACCATTCCCAGAAAAAAATAAATTTAAAATCACTTAAAGAAAAATGCTGGTGTACATATTTAAACTGATCTGTGTTTCTGTATTTATCAAATTCTTGCTGCCAGCTTATAGTATTCATTGGGGGCAAAGCACCCGTTATGGGTTTCCACTCTGTAATAGAAAGACCGGACTCTGTAAGCCGGGTGATTCCTCCTATCAAAACCTGCACTATTATCATTGCCACTCCTATCAGCAACCAGGTAGCTACCTGTTTATTATTTCGTTGTTGTAATATATTTTCCATTGATGGCCGCAAAGTTACTAACCCCTGATTGATTTTAATTACTCAAACCTTATTAAAAATATTTGATGATATTTGTTGAGTATGTTGGTTCCTTTTTTATATAAAAACAAAACAGAATGCGGTGTAGATGAAGCTGGCCGTGGATGTTATGCAGGGCCAGTTTTTGCAGCAGCCGTTATATTGCCAAAAGATTTTTTTCATCCTCTTTTAAATGACAGCAAACAAGTGAATAAAAAAAACAGGGAATTGCTGAGACCCATCATAGAAAAAGAAGCGATCGCTTTTGCCGTGGCATCGGTAGATAATGATAGTATTGATGAAATCAATATTCTGCAGGCATCTTTTAAAGCCATGCACCTTGCCATAGATCAATTAACTTCTTTGCCAGATCAACTTTTAATTGATGGAAACCGCTTTAAATCCTATAGATCTATTTCCCATTTATGCATAATAAAAGGCGATGGTATTTATGCATCAATTGCTGCCGCCAGCATTCTTGCCAAAACTTACCGGGACCAATACATGCAGCAATTGCACAAAGAATTTTCTTACTATGGCTGGGATAACAACAAAGGATATGGCACTGCACAGCACCGCATGGCTATTGAAAAAAA
>JBKJSJ010000005.1:0-5496 GCA_046595965.1 Ferruginibacter sp. | reverse complement strand
GCGCCCCTAACTTTACCCCCTGAGCTATTTTCAGCCAATTCATCTTCAGAAGTTCCCGTGTCATTAAATGAGCTCCAAGCATGTACAATTACTGCAGAAAATTTATTTCCGGCTGGCTCGGCTTTTAATTTGTGGGCTACAAATGTGGGTGAACCATCTCGCTGCATATTTTGCTGGCCAAAATTCCAAATCGAGTAGCGAACAGTTATAATAGGTATATCAAATCCTGCTTTATTAGTTACCCACATTATATCACCCCCTCCGGCTGCATAAGAAGGTGCATATTGTATAGCAACAATACCTTCAAGTTGACTATTAGCATCAACAAAAGCCTGATAGGCCTCTTTAGCAGCAGCTGATTTAGGATCATGTGCAATTTGTTCCAGAATTTTTAATCGGTGCTGGCGCATATGGGCGCCTACTTTTTGAGCTAAACTTTGCAGTATTTCTTTTCTGTTTTTAGTTTGCCCAAAATCATCTGAATAGTAATATCCACCTCCAAAACTTTCAATCAATGATGATTTCTTATTTTGAAGATTGATTATTTTCTCAAACTGGAGAGGATCAATCATGCTAATATTTGTGCCCGTTACACCAAAACTCATTTTTGCGTCACTAACCTTTGGGTCAGTATAATAATTTTCCACAAAACCATTCATCATCCAACCAGCATGAGCACCATCTGATAAATAGAAGGAAACAAACTTTTTATCCTTTGTATAATCAATGTCATGAGGATCGAGAACATTAGCCAGAATTTGTTTTTGACGTGCTTTATAGTTTGACGAAATATAGGGCAAATTGAATTCCCCTATTGCTACCATCATGTTACCACTTTTAGAAACAGGATTTACAAATTCATCTTCTCCCACTCCAGGCTCCCATCCATAAACGGGAGAATTAGGTTGCAGGGAAGCTAAAATATCTTTAAACAAAGCTGTATTTTGACCGCCATTAGCTGTGCCTTTTATCTTGTTCAAATTGACTACAAAAAGATTATTTGCAATTGCAAAGTCAGCCAATTCACCCGTTTGAACCGGCATAACAACTAATGCCTTCTTACTGCAAAAGCTCTTAAATTCATTCCAGGAATCCAATGTTGTCTTTGCAGAGGCATCATAAACCATAGCAAATCCATTATTGTCAAAAAATGCACGATCTCTAACATCAACAATAATCGCTTTATGTACATGAGATGCAACAATAGCTACAACACTACTTTCAGGATTTTTCCTAACATCAGTCAATACATAATTTCTGCCTAAAGCATTCATCACACCACCATCTAGTGGCAAAAACCCTGGATTAGTCAACATATTCCCAGCCCAAACAACAAAACTTGGACCAGCCATCCCCACGTACTTGCGTGCCTGAATATAAGAAGGTATAGAATTGCCAGCATCCATCCACATACCTGTAGTTACTGTTCCAGCAGCCACAGCCTGATCATTAATTCCATTTAGAGATTGACAAAGCAAATGGTATTGAAGGCCAAATCCACCTCCGGCATTAATGTCTCCTCCTGGCACATTAGGATCATTTCTACTTCCCAACCAGGTAGCATACAACTCATAACTCATCTTAGGCAGTTTAGACATCATATCCGGATGCCAGTATTGCCCTTCATCTTTAATGGGGTCATATTGTTGAATGTAATACTTGGCTACAGGGTCATTAACTCCACTATTGACTCTATTATCATCAATTGGAGACACATAAAGACGTTCACAGCTACTAAAAACTATCCAGCAGGATAAAAGGAAAAATAATATTTTTTTCATTGCTTTGTTGATTTTAATTAATGGTTAATTCTTATATCCTGGATTCTGTGTGAGACCTGTTACCTTAATAGTTTCATTATAGGGGATGGGTCTAACTAAATGCATAATTGAAATATTATTAAATTTAGATACCAAAGGATTTAACTTGGCACGTTCCAAAAGTTTGTTAGTACGTTTCAAATCAAACCATCTATCGTGCTCACCAAATGTTTCACATCCATTTTCTTCAAGCAATCGATCCAGGGTTAAATCAGAAGCATTTTTTATTTTCATGATTTCATAATTTGTATCGTTACCCGCTGCACGTTTGATGATTTCATTAACTTTCTCCATAGCTTTATCAGACCTTCCGGCCTTAAGGTAAGCTTCGGCACAAAGCAAGTAAGTATGAGCCACTCTAAATATTATATCCTCACGTGAACCTGCCCCACCCCAAACTATTTTTGTATCCTTAAATTTTTGCCCCATTGGCATAATATCATTTTTCCAATTCATAGATCCCATTGCCGGATACCAGTTATAATTACCTCCCGCATCTTTAAAAGGGTAAAAATATTTTGCACCTTTTGAGTTATTAGAAACATCATTCCAAAGAGGCAAATAAATCCCAAGTTTTCCATAATCAGGATGTTTAACATCATTGATCAGGAATTCACTTTTGAAGGTTAACCCATAACGGGTGTCAATTTCGGGTTGCCTAAACCACTCAAAAACAACAGGATTGGTCCAAATACCACGCTGCATTGCTGAATAATCCTTTTGATTTAAAGTAAACATCCCAGGATATAATCCAACTATATTAAATCCAAACTGCGCTTGTTGTGGATTGCCTGAGCCAACATAATTTTTATCAGTACCATATTGAATAGCCCAAATTACTTCTGCATTGTTTTGATTATCCTCGTTAAAAACATCAGCGTATCTACTTAAAAGTTTATAGTTAGTTGAGGTGATAATCTTTTCAAAATATTTAATTGCATTATTTAAATCTTCTGGTTTTGAATAACTACGATAACTGCGGGTTAAGTATAATTTGCCAAGAAAATGTTTAACAGCTGTATTGGAAAGTCTTCCGGACTGGCTAGCTACTTCTGGTAGCTGATCAACAATACTATTCAGTTCTGATATCATAAATTCATAAACCTTCTCTTCACTTTCACGAGTTACGGTTGTTATTAAATCTTCCGGTTTAGTATTCTCCTTCAATAATAGAGGAACTGGCCCAAAAGTTTCTACCAAATAGTAATATGCCATGGCCCGCAAAAAACGTCCCTGCGCTACTAAAGGAACATAGGAACTCCCGGCAGTTTCAACCGTACACCGATTTAATAAAACATTTGTTTGCTGAACGATTTTATATAAAACAGACCAATAATTATTTATCTCTGGGGAAAGACCACTTAGCTCTGGGCTGTAGCCATTAAACTGGGCAGAAACAGGACTCTCATCCACTGCCATATACATATCCGTACCAAGAAACTGCAAGGTACTGGTATTAAATACTGATCGATATCTTTGGTACAGATCAACAACTAACTTTTCCTGTCCTAATTTAGTATTGTAATAATCAGTTGTAACATCCGATGGATTGTATATATCTAAATGTTTTTTACAACCAAGTGTTGTAATCATCATTGCAAACAAGATGTATAACTTTATTTTTTTAAGAGTCATCATAATTTTTAAATTAAAATTTAACATTCAAACCAAAAGAGGTGGTCATCGGAAAAAGAGATAGTTGAGTTTGTAACGATTCTCCTATTATTTCAGGATCTGCACCTAAATAAGAACTAAAAGTAAAAGGATTCTGAACAGACGCATAAACTCTTAATCCCTTCATTTTTAATCGTTTCATTAAACGTTCATTAAGGGAATATCCAAGTGTAATATTTTGAATCTTAAGAAATGTTCCCGGCACCTGTGCAAGTACCTGAGTATATAATGTTTCTAAACCAATCCCAGGATATTTATTGTTTTTGTTTTCAGGTGTCCAATAAGGAACATCTAATTTGTTCCAGTCCTGATTATTGATCCCGGTAAAAAAGTAGGTGAATGGATCACTGTACAGCCCACCAACCCTGGTGTAGGCAAATATGTACATATCCCAATTTTTATAATTAAGCGTATTTGTAATGCCGCCGGTCCAGTCTGGCAAGGGAGCTCCTAAAATTTTATAATCATTTGCATCAATAATTCCATCTTTATTTTGGTCAACTACTTTCATCCAACCAGGTGCAGCACTGTAGCTTGCAGCCAGGTCTTTTTCATTTTCTTGCCAGATCCCTGCAGACTCCACATCATAATAAACATTAATTGGAGAGCCAATAAAACGGCGGTTTGCCAAATCACTTTGCTTTGTCCCATCCAAGTCAAGAATAGCATTTTTATTTTTCGATAAAGTAAAATTGGTTTTCCATGTAAAATTTTTAGTAGAAATATTGACTGTATTTAAACTCAATTCTATTCCCTTATTTGAGGTTGATCCAATATTTTGAAGTATACTACTATATCCATTAAGTTCTGCAACTTGTCTTCGCATAATCAAATCTGATGTTTTTCGATTATAAATTTCCATTGATCCGGAAATGCGGTTATCAAAAAACCCAAAATCTAATCCATAATTAAATTCAGAAGTCATCTCCCATTTTAAACTTTCATTACCGATACTACTTCCCAATCCAAAACCTTTTTGACCTGCACCTCCAAACGGATAAGAACTTAACCCCAATCTGCTTAATGTAACATTGTGATCTACATTGTTGTTTCCCGTTTTGCCCCAGCTTGCACGCAATTTCAGGCTGTTAATAAATTGCACATTGGCAAGAAAATTTTCTTTCTTCAATTGCCATCCTATTGCAGCTGATGGAAACAGGCCCCATCTATTACCCTTTGCTAATCTTGAAGTGCCATCATAACGTGTTGTAACAGTGAAGAGATATTTATCAAACAAAGAATAGTTAAAACGCCCCATTAAAGAAAGCATAGCTGATTCCCAATAATAACTATTCACATTGGTAATCTGATCAGCAGTCTGGATAGCATGCCAATCGGATTCATACGGCAAACCTTGCCCAACCATGCCCGAACTTTTGTGAGTCTCTTTCTGTACGCTAAACAAACCAATGGCATTAAACTTATGGATCTCTCCAATTTTGGCGTCATACGTCAAGGTGTTATCCCAAACCCAGTTTTTGTTTGTTCCTTCACTTCTACTCGCATTTGGAAGCTTTATCCCCTGTCCATGTTGAGAATTAGTACCATCCCAGGTACCTGAGGTTGCACCATCATTTTGTGAAGCAAAAAGAGTTTTGAGAGCCAATTGTTTGATTGGTTTATACTCCAGAAATGTTGAAACAGTGGCAAACCACCCTTCACTAATGTTTTTTGTATTCGCATCCTGGATAAAGGGATTCACCCGCCCATCGGGCCTGTGAGAAAAAGTGGGTGTAGAGTCTGCCTCAAAGCGTCCTACAATAGGCGTAATCAGGTATGCACTGAATAAGGCATCGGAACTGCCATGATTTATTGTGTTTAATGAAATATTGACATTTAAACCAGTTTTCAATTTATCGCCAATCCGTTGTTCTATTCCTATATTTGAAGTTAGTCGCTCAAATTTTTCAGATCCGGCAAGCCCTCCATCTTTCATAGCACCTATTCCAAAAGAATAAGAGGTATTTTTTGTTCCCCCTGTCACCAAAATACTATTGTTACT
>JBKJSJ010000240.1:0-3888 GCA_046595965.1 Ferruginibacter sp. | reverse complement strand
CCCTATACTTTACTCACTAATTAAAAATAATATCTACCGCATTTGCTTATAAGCATTTACCAATCCATTAGAAGACGAATCATGTGAGTCAATCGCTGCATCAGATTCCAGTTCGGGCAAAATTTTATTGGCCAGCAACTTTCCCAATTCCACTCCCCACTGATCGAAGCTGTATATATTCCAGATAACTCCCTGTACAAATATTTTGTGCTCATACAAAGTAATCATTTGCCCAAGGGTATAAGGAGTTATTTTCTTTATTAAAAAGGAATTCGTTGGCCGGTTGCCTTCAAACACCCGGAAAGGATTTTCATGTGTGGTGCCCATCATAAGGGCCTGTGTTTGGGCAAAAAAGTTGCTGATGAGTATGCTATGATGATTGCCGAGGGGGTTGTGTGATTGTGCAGGAACAATAAAATCGCAGGGTATTATTGAAGTTCCCTGGTGAATGAGTTGATAAAATGCATGCTGACCATTTGTACCGGGTTCCCCCCAAATTACCGGGCCGGTTTCGTAAGCTACTTTTTCTCCATTGCGGTCAATATATTTACCATTGCTCTCCATATTGCCCTGCTGAAAATATGCAGCAAAGCGGTGCATATATTGGTCGTAGGGAAGAATAGCTTCTGTAGTAGCATTAAAAAAATTGCGGTACCAGATGCCTATCAAGGCCATTAATACCGGTATATTTTTATCAAAAGATGAATGTCTGAAATGTGTATCTGCTGAGTAAGCACCTTTTAATAACTGCTCAAAGTTTTCGTATCCTACCGTAGCTGCAATGGATAAACCTATCGCACTCCATAAACTGTAACGGCCGCCCACCCAGTCCCAAAAAACAAACATGTTGGCAGCATCTATTCCAAATTTTTCTACTGCTGATTTATTGGTACTTAAAGCAACAAAATGTTTGGCAATGTCTTCTTCCCTGGCACCATTCTGCAAAAACCAGGTGCGTGCAGTGTGGGCATTGGTCATGGTTTCCTGGGTGGTAAAGGTTTTGCTGGCAATAAAGAAGAGGGTTTCGTCTGCCGTTATTTTTTTAAGCGTTTCGGCAATATGGGTTCCATCAACGTTACTTACAAAATACGGCTGAATGCCAGGCACCCAATAAGGCTTTAGTGCCTCGGTAACCATTACAGGACCAAGGTCACTGCCGCCAATGCCAATGTTTACAATGTATTTTATTTTTTTACCGGAATAGCCTTTCCAGTCGCCATTGTGTAAACGGTTGCAAAAGTCTTTCATTTGCTGCTGCACTTTCATAATATCCGGCATTACATCTTTACCATCCTGTAAAACTTCTATGCCCGAAAAATTGCGCAGTGCAGTATGCAAAACAGCCCTGCCCTCTGTGCCATTTATTTTTTCGCCGGTAAACATGGCTTCAATGGCATCGGTAAGTTTACATTCATTGGCCAGTTCCAGCAGTACTTCTACTGTATTTTCGGTGAGGATGTTTTTTAGAATAATCAAACAGGATATCTTCCAACTGAAGAGAAAATTTATTAAACCTGTCTTCATCATTAAAAAACAAGTCTTTCATTTTTACCTGCTCAAATAATTTATGATGCTGTTGCAATGCCTGCCAGGCAGAGGTAGTAGTGGGGTTAATGGATGGGAACATATTTTTAAATGATAATTTTTAATGGATAATTTTATATTGGATAATGAGTGAATGGATAATTGATAATATTTTAGGATGATAGAAGATTACGAAGATTAATTGGTTAAAAATTTTCCTTATTTCTTTTTTTCGTTCTTACTACATGCTTTCTAAAAGAACGATGAGTTTTTTTACCATCTCCTCAGTAATATCCAGGTGGGTTACCATTCTTACCTGCGTTGGGGAGATGGGTATGCACAAAATTTCCTCTTCTTTTAATTCTTCGCAAAATAAAGCGGCAGTATAATTTTCAACCAATTCAAAAATGAGAATGTTGGTTTCTACGGGGAGCATTTTACCCACAAAATTTTTAGTAATCAGAGTATCGGCAATTTGTTTGGCGTGCAAATGATCTGTATGAAGTCTTTCTGTATTATTTTGCAAAGCGTATAAACCTGCCGCTGCCAAATACCCTGCCTGCCTCATTCCACCTCCAAAAACCTTTCTTACTCTTCTGCCTTTTTCTATAAAATCCTTTTTGCCCAACAGGATGCTCCCTACCGGTGCGCCCAATCCTTTGCTTAGGCATATCGAAATGCTGTCAAAAATTTCGCCATATTGTTTGGGGGTTTCTCCTTTAGCTACTAAGGCATTAAATAGCCGGGCACCATCTAAATGAAGTTTAAGATTGTTGTGCAGACAAATCTCTTTAATGTTTTGTATATCAGCAAATTCATAAGAACTTCCACCGCCCCGATTTGCAGTGTTTTCTAAGCACACCAAAGAGCTGTTGGCTTTGTGTACATCATGGCTATTTATAGCATCTACAACCTGCTCATCTGTAATTCTGCCCCGGTTTCCCTCGATGGTTTTTACCTGGCAGCCACTGTTAAAAGCAATTCCGCCACCTTCGTAAATATAAACATGACTCAATTTATCGCAGATAACTTCATCGCCTGGTTGGGTATGGCATTTAATTGCTATTTGATTGGTCATAGTTCCACTTGGGCAAAACAAAGCCGCTTCCATCCCAAAAAGATCTGCAGCATAAGCTTCCAGGTTATTTACTGAGGGGTCTTCCCCAAAAACATCGTCGCCCACAGCTGCATGCATCATTACAGAAAGCATAGCCGGGGTAGGTTTAGTAAAGGTGTCTGATCTTAAATCCATTTTCATGTTGCAAAAGTAAGCAATGATGATAAAAAATGTATTAAACCATATAAGTTGCCCATTTATGAAGAACGATAAGAGAGTTTTCCAATTTAAAAGTTAAATAACTCATTTACTTATGCACTACTTATCCCTTTTTTCTCTAATGCCTATGAAATCAAAAAATGGTTTAGTACCTTTGCACTCAATTTTTAAAAACATTTCACTATAAATTTTAATGCTGCATCATTATTGCAACAAAAAATGTCTTATAGCTGTTATATATTTAGTAACTAATACAATACAATGAGGCAACTTAAAATCGCAACGCAGATAACTAACCGGGATTCTCAGGCGGTAGAGAAATATCTGCAGGAAATATCCAAAATTTCTATGATCACTCCCGAGGAGGAAACCATTCTTGCACAAAAAATTAAGATGGGCGATCAGCGGGCGCTGGATAAATTGGTACAAGCCAACCTCCGTTTTGTTGTATCTGTTGCCAAGCAATACCAGCACCAGGGACTTTCTCTGAGCGATTTGATAAATGAAGGTAACCTTGGATTGATAAAAGCTGCACAGCGTTTTGACGAAACCAAAGGGTTTAAATTCATTTCTTACGCAGTTTGGTGGATTCGTCAGTCTATTCTGCAGGCATTGGCCGAGCAAGGCAGGTTGGTACGTTTACCACAAAATAAAATTGGCACTTACAATAAAGCTAATAAAGCTTATATGGCGTTTGAGCAAGAGCATGAGAGAGAACCTTCTACCGAAGAGTTGGCAGAATTGCTTGAAATGAGCGAAACAGAAATAAATAATATTTTTCAGAGCAATACCCGCCATACTTCTTTGGATGCACCCGTGCATGAAGCAGAAGATGTGGCCATGGGCGATTTGCTGAAAGGTGGCTCAGAAACAGATGAAGATGTAATGCACGATTCATTAAAAAATGAAATCCGCCGTGTATTAAAATCTTTATCACCCAGAGAAGCCGAAATTGTAAACGCTTATTTTGGTTTGGATGGAGAGAATGGTGTTACCATTGAACAGATTGGTCAAAAATATGATTTAACCAAAGAACGTATCCGCCAGATAAAAGAAAGAGCCATCAAACGCTTACAGAAAGCCAGGTA
>JBKJSJ010000256.1:0-9218 GCA_046595965.1 Ferruginibacter sp. | reverse complement strand
TCAAAATTAGTTTTATTTCTGCTGTTATACTTCCCCAACCCTGGCGATAGCATTAGATTAAAAATCTTTGTTTGTTTTAATGAATGATTCCTGTCGGTCTGTAATACCAAACGGAATTTCATTTTAGGCCAATGTGTGGAGGCTAAAATTTCGGTTGGCTTTTGTGCGGTTGGATTTGGTAAATGCCGACCTAAAATATTGTGCTAATTTATAAATCAAATCGGCGTAAAATTCACTTTTAGATCTATTAAAAAAAACTCAGAATTTCATCAGTCACCACAGTTACCTTCCACTTTTATTTACGGCCATTTTTTTGGTTTATTTTATGGGTTATTAATGATCTGTGTGAAAAGGTATATTTAAAACCTTTGATATCTGTGCCGGTAGTGCATTGCATAAAATCTCTCCGGTTCATTAAATCAACATCTTTTGTTATGTTTTATCTTTTTATATGCTTTATTAGTGATAAATATTCTCAATAAAAATTAAATAAAATTGCGCTGGTTTTATATAAGTAATTAATAAAAGATCCATTTATCTTTAATAAACTCCTTCTCTTTTTAATAAAATTAAATTGTGGCCGGGTTATTGCAAACAATGAATTGAAAATTCAATTTCACTTACTGTTAAGAAAACCGGAATCATCAAATCAAAACCTGGCTCTCTTTAAATTTCCATCAAACCCTATTAGCGGCTAATGGTGGACGTTAGATACATTATCAATTTATGATAGTCTATGAATTGTGTAAGAGAATAAAGATTAAAATTTATTCACCATCAAAAAAATTAAATTATGATGCTAACAAGACAATTCTTTTTATCAACCGGTGCAATGTTATTGGTTGGTTTATTAGGGGGCTGCCAAAAGGATCAGAGCAACCTTTCATCAAACGAATCTACAAACTCACAATCTGTTGCTCTTAAATTAGCGACACAAAGTGTTGTAGGAGCAGGTATCCCACTTGGTGTGGCAGGAAATTTTGTTATTTTATCAAAAAGTGGAATTACGAATGTATATAAATCTGCGGTTACCGGGGATATTGGTTCAAGTCCCATTACCGGTGCTGCCATCCTGGTGTCTTGTGCAGAAGTAACAGGTAACATCTATTCAGTAGATGCTGCGGGTCCTTTGCCATGCGGCTTAATTAATGCGACCAGGTTAACTACTGCCGTGGGTGATATGCAAACTGCATATACCGATGCAGCAGGTCGTTCCAACCCCGATTTTTTGAACTTAGGTGCCGGAGATATTGGCGGCAAAACACTTACACCCGGCTTGTATAAATGGACTACATCATTGCTTATTCCCACCGATATAACGCTTACTGGTGGCCCCGATGCAGTTTTTATCATGCAGGTAGCAGGCACACTTGATATGAGTTCTGCTGTGAGAATTACTTTGGCAGGCGGAGTACAGGCTAAAAACATTTTCTGGCAGGTGGCCGGTGCAGTTACCCTTGGTACCACCAGTCATTTTGAAGGAATTATTCTGGGTGCAACAGGCATTAACATGCAAACTGGTGCATCTATTAACGGAAGAATGCTGGCACAAACTGCTGTAACACTTCAGATGAATGCAGTAACACAACCACAATAAACTAAATCGATTTAAATGTAAAAAAGAGGCTACCTGATGCGTAGCCTCTTTTCCTTTTCCGCTCATGCCAATTAATAATTTTTTTAAAAAAATAAACAGCAGAACATTAGTGTGAATTCTATAACTTAAAACATTAATCATGTAATGTTCTGTGCTTACACGCAACTTAGCTTTGTAAATAATTATAAATTAAAATAATTTTTATAGCAGGCAAAATTGTAAGAAACAGTAAATCCAAATTGTTTGGCCTGCCTGTATTAAAATAAAAAAAACATCAAAAAATATATAATGAAAATACTACCAATCAAATTAGCTTTTAATTTACTAATCCTCTCTTTTTTAATTGTGACCGGCTTAACCAATTGTGGCCAGCAGAAAAACGATAGCAGCACAGTAGTAAATGTAGATAGTACAAAACTTGCGGATGTACCAACGGTTACTACCGACAGCATGGCCGTTAATGTAAATGCAGATACTGCTGCAGCAACAGATAACTCCAGCACAACAGTGTCGGTTAAAAAAACAACAGTGGTAAAAACAGTTATTACAACAGCCCCAACTGGTACTGCTGTTCCTGCTCCGGTAACTAAACCGGTAACTAAACCAGTAACCACGCCCGTAACAACTCCGCCTGTGGTAAAAGCACCAGAACCTGTAAAGCCGGCTCCGGTAACTCCAACACCAACACCTGTAGAAGTTCCAAAGCCAGTAGTTACACCCCCAGTGGTTGTAGCACAACCTTCGCCGGGTGCATGGATTGTTCCTGCAAAATATAAATCAATGAAGAGTCCTTATCCAGCAAACAGCGAAAGTTTAGCTAACGGAAAATCATTGTATTCTACACATTGCAAATCTTGCCACGGCAGTAAGGGAGATGGTAACGGTACAAAAGCCGCTACCCTTGATACAAAAGTAGAATCATTTCTTACAGGCGCATTCAGGTCGCAAACAGCAGGAGAAGTTTTTTACAAAACTACCTTTGGCCGCAAAGACATGCCAAAATATGAAAAGAAAATTCCTGATGAAGAAGACAGGTGGGCAGTTGTAAATTATGTAAAAAGTTTATAAAAATTAAGGTTTATAAATTAAATTCTACCGGGTTTAATTTTCGGTAGAATCTTTTATTTAATTAGGAGCAATACGGGCTCCAGGTCATACGTTTTTTCGTTAAAAGGAATTAAAGAAGTATTCTGCAGTACGGTGCCTAATTTTTTAAAATCAAATTTTTCTTTAAATTTTGAATAGGTATTTTTAATCATCGTTTGCAGTTCATCCCTGTCCACTTCATCGGCCAGGTCTATCACATAAGAATCCTCTGCCATATACTCCAGCAAGGTTTGCTGCTCAAAAATATATTCGCAGGTAAACCTGCAGGCAATTCCTTTTTTTGTGGCAGTTCTTTTTCTCATTACATCCAGCGTAATATAGGAGGTTAATTTTCCCTCATCTTCTATTGCATTTAGCGGTGGCTGGTACTGCCATTTGGTAACTACAAGTTCGGTTTGTTCTATCATTTTTTATAAGTTGAATTACCCTTGATTAAAATTGTTTTAAGATGTGTAAAATTTGATGCAGATAATAAAATTATTTTATGTTGATAAAAATTGCTGTAGATAAAATATTAGCTCTTCGGTATAATTAGTGGAATTATAAATTTTATTTACCTGGCGTTATTTGTATGGGCATCTAAATTGGCGACGCTTCGTTCAACGAAATATCATTGGTCATCTTTTATCCCCTAATTATTCCTAAGTAATAATTACTTTGTGTCTTCGTGCCTTCGTGTCAAAAAAAAGCTGTGCTAAGCGAAGCCCCACTAACCACAACGAAAGGTTTAAATTTTATTTACCCGGCGATAATACAATGTGCATCCACATAGGCTCCCATAGACCGAAGCTGCTTTCAATGTACTATCATTGGTCATCTTTTAGCTAAAATTTTAAATTATGCCCAAACCCCCATCTTCTAACTTTACCGAAGAGCCAAAATATTTGATCATTCAAAAATAAACAAATGCTGTAAGCTTTTTTACAGATCCTATAATTATCTAAGCTTTTCTAAAATAAATTGAATAACTTTTTTTATAAAAGCTATCACTTCTTTTTCTTCACAACCCACCACAGCAATCCAATTGCTACCATAAATAGTATTAATTTTCCTTGCCAGCCAAATTTTGTAACCTCGTAAACAGACCATGCTTCCATGAGCAATGCAGGAATTTTGCCAAGCGAACTAGCTATTAAAAAAACAACAAAAGAAACCCTGCCAACTGCAGCAGCAAAAGTTATAAGGCCCGATGGAACAAAAGGAATAAGCCTTAAAGAAAATATAAGGGAAAACGCTTTTTTGTTTTCTGCATTCATCAGCCGGTTTAATGCAGGATATTTCTGCAGCCTTTGCGCAGTAATTTTTTTAAACCCTTTTCTATATAATAAAAATGCGATGGCTGCACCAGCAGCTTCGCCCAAAAAAGAAATGAGGGTGCCATTGATAAAACCAAAAAATAAAATATTAGCTGCGGTAATAAATACACTGGGCAACACTCCCAGCACAGCAATGATTATACTAATACCAATGCTGATAAGAATGGCAAGCTGTGGATATTCTTTAAAATAAGAAAGCAGGGCTTCTTGCAACAGTTAATTTTTTTTGAATTATTTTTTTTGCCCTCTTGTAATAGGTTTGCCATATTTTTTCATCATCCGGTCTTTCTTTCTTACCACAAAATTTACCTTACTGTTTTTGGCTGATTTTTCATGAAATGCCGGTCCTGCATCTTCTTTTTTGGGAAGCTTTAACTGGATGGTCTTCATGTAAACCTTTGGTTGCTCATCTTCTGTTAATACAGTTGATAATACCAGGTTTGCAGGCAAGGGTAACACGGGCACCCGGTACTGCATCAGATCTTCAATTAGGGTTAGCAGCGACTTTTCTTTTTCTGTTGTAAACGTAATGGCAATGCCTTTTTTATCGGCCCTTCCGGTGCGGCCTATGCGGTGAATATAATTTTCCGGCACAGGTGGCACATCAAAATTAATAACGTGGGTTACTTCATTAATATCAATTCCTCTTGCTACAATGTCGGTAGCAATAATAAACCGGTAATTACCTTCCTGAAATTGTTTTACAGTATTAAACCGGTGGTTCTGTTCTTTGTTGGAATGTATCACCCCGGCAGTGCCCGGAAATTTTGCTTCCAGTTGTGCAAACAAATCATCTGCCAATAGTTTGGTGGCCACAAAAACCAGCACCTTCGTCATGCTTTTATCTTCGGTAAGCAGCAGGTGCAGCAGGTTTACTTTTGTATAAAAATTAGGTACATCATACCGGGTCTGCAGAATATTATCCAGCGGTGTGCCGGTAGGTGCTGCTTCTACTCTTACCGGGTCATTAAAATAAGTTTCTATCAATGCTTCCACATCCCTGGTAATGGTAGCAGAAAATAGTAGGTTCTGTCTTTTTTGTGGCAGCAGGTCCAGTATGTTTTTAAGCTGTGTTCTAAAACCGAGATTGAGCATTTCATCTACTTCATCTATCACCAGTTTTTTTATCATTTTTGTTTTGAATGCACCATTCATTGCAAGATCGTAAAGCCTGCCCGGTGTGGCCACCAGGACATCTACTTTTTGCTCTACTGCTAATTTTTGTGTATTTATATTTACGCCGCCATACACACCCACCGCTACCAGGCTCATGTAAGGCGTTAATTCTTTTACGGCTGCTACTACCTGCGCCACCAACTCTCTTGTGGGCACTATAATTAGTATCTGCGGGGCTTTATCTTTGCTGAATTTCCATAACCTCAAACAGGGGAGCAGGTAGGCAAAGGTTTTACCGGTGCCCGTTTGCGCTATGCCGCAAACATCTCTGCCACTCATAACTACCGGAAAAACTTTGTGCTGAATAGTGGTAGGATTGGTATAGCCCAATTCGTTGAGTGCTGTTAATAAGGGGTTGTTTAAATTTAAATCGTTAAAAGTCATATTGAAAATAATGAGGGGCAAAGGTAGTTTTTAATTATTTGCTGTTTTTTTTTGATGATTTTGCGTAGAATTTTTAAAGAAATCTTTGCTTGTAAATCAATGTGCAGAAAGACAGGATTTTTATTTATTCTTTTTAATGGCACGTTTTTTATTCTATTAAAAGTGGCCTTCGCCATTTAAACAGTCAAATAAAATTTTTATGCAACTATAACCTTCTAAATAAAAACAATGAGTACAGATAAAAAAATACCTCCTGATAAAAACGAGGAAATGGATGCAGACATCAGCCCTACTGAAAGATCTTTACTTGATCAAAGTATTGAAAATAGTATGTCGGAAGACAATACTAATTTAAGCAGATCTGCATTAGATAATTCAGATGATGAAGGTGATTTGCTAAACGAAGAAAGTTCTGCTGAAGATTTAACAGGCAAATACCTTGATGTACCAGGATCTGAACTGGATGATGATAACGAAGACATTGGTGAAGAAGACGAAGAAAACAACAGTTACAGCCAGGCAGATACAGAATAAATATAAATGGCCGTATCATAAAATCATTATGATACGGCATTTACTTTTAAGATTTAAGATTCAGGTGTAAATGAACTGGTAGTAAGATGTTTATATTCTGCAATTTCTTCCAGCATTTTTTTATTGAATGCTTCCAGATCTGCAGGGCTGCGGCTTGTTATAAGTCCATTGTCTTCTATCACTTCCTTATCTTCCCATTGAGCACCGGCATTAATCAGGTCGGTTTTAATAGAAGCAAATGAGGTTAACTGGCGGCCACTTAACATGCCGGTTTCTATGAGCAACTGGGGCGCATGGCAGATGGCAGCCAGCGGTTTGCCGGTTTCTAAAAAATGCTGAGCAAAATGTATGTATTCAGCATGCCTTCTCATGTGGTCTGGATTGATAACTCCTCCCGGTATCATCAAAGCGTCATAATTTTCCGGCTCTGCATCCTTTAATGAAACATCTACCGGTACTTCAATACTCCAGTGATCATGATCCCAGGCTTTTACATTTCCTTCCTGCATAGAAATAATGTGTACGATTGCACCTGCATCTTCTAATGCCTTCCTGGGACTGGTCAATTCTATTTCTTCAAATCCATGATCGGTTAAGATGGCTACTTTTTTGTTTTTGATATCGTTCATAATAATTAAATTAGGTTCATAAAAATTTGTTTGAATAATAATAATCAAAATTCGTTCCTCTAATTTTATGGTTGTCAGGAGGATTAGTTTTTGTGCTGAAATTGGGAACGATATTTTTCCATAAGCATAAGGACGTCTTTTGTAACGATTAACTACACATTCTTTTACCGGTTATTGCAGATGCAGCGAAAAGCATATTTTTTTCTCTTATACCAAACGGAATTTCATTTTAAGCCAATGTGTGGTTGCTGAAATTTCGGTTAGCTTTTGTGCGGGTGGGTTTGGTAAATGCCGACCTGTACAGGAGTCTTTCGATATAGAAAAGTATTGAGCTAATTTATAAATCAAATCGGCATTAAACCCGAACTTTATAATAATTTAGCCAATCAAAATTTTAGCGTAGCAGTCGTTTTCTAAAATATGAGCAATCAACCAACTTTAAGAACCGTGCAGGTAATGCGTTATGTAACTCCGCTGAGAGAAGGAGGATCGCTGCCTGCCATAGCGGAAGCAGATGATGGATATTTATATGTATTAAAATTCCGGGGAGCAGGGCAGGGAGCCAAGGCATTGATTGCAGATTTAATTGGTGCAGAACTGGCCAGGGCAGCCGGATTAAAAGTGCCGGAACTGGTGTTTGCACAATTAGATGAAGCTTTTGGCCGCACCGAAGCTGATGAAGAAATACAGGATTTGCTCCGTGCCAGCGAAGGGCTAAATTTGGGGCTACATTTTTTATCAGGAGCAATTACTTACGACCCTGCAGTAAGCGTAGTGGAGCCGGCATTGGCTTCTGCTATTGTGTGGCTCGATGCATTAATAACCAATGTGGACCGCACTGCACGCAACACAAATATGCTAAGCTGGAATAAAGAATTATGGCTCATAGATCATGGGGCTTCTTTGTATTTTCATCATTCATGGGATAACTGGAACGAACAATCGTTCAAGCCTTTTGTGCAGATAAAAGATCATGTTTTATTGCCGCAGGCAAGTGCGTTGGAAAAAGCAGATGAGAACCTGCGTAAAATTTTAACGCCCGAAAAAATAAAAGGGATAGTAGCAATGGTGCCCGATAGCTGGTTAATGAATGGAGATAGCAATGAATCTGCAGAAGCCAAAAGAACCGTGTATAATAATTTTTTAATAAACAGGATAAAGCATTCTGAAATTTTTTTAAAACAGGCAATGCATGCAAGAGAATCACTTATTTGAATATGCTATTTTAAGGGTGGTGCCCAGGGTAGAGCGGGAAGAATTCCTGAATGTGGGTGTAATCGTGTACTGCAGAAAACCTGCATTTTTGCAAACCATGTTTTCAATTGACGAAGACCGTTTGCTTGCAATATTTGCACAGATCAATATCAACGAAGTGCAAATTCACCTGCAGGCATTGGAACAGATAAGTGCAGGCAACCTGCAGGCCGGCCCAATAGCTGCACTTGATATGGCTTCCCGCTTTAGATGGCTGACTGCCAAACGCAGCACTGTTGTGCAAACATCGGCTGTGCATCCTGGTTTATGTAAGGATCCCTTATCTACGCTGATACGTTTGCATGAGCAATTGGTGATGTGCTAATATCCAAATGTAGAGATGTGCAAAAGGGAAAATGTCAAATATATAAATGGACAAATCAATCAATAATATTTAAATTTATTTTAAAAAAGATGGAACAAGCTTATATTATTGCCCGACTAAAAGAAATGACTATTCCCGAATTACTTGAGGCACTGGCAGAAGCTTATGCTGGCGATCCGCTAGATATTTATGAATACCTGCAGGCAGATTTAATTGATAAAACAACAGATGCTCTGGCTGATTTTAGAGAAGTGGTAAAGGGGGTGAAGAGATGAGCTAATGTGATGATTTGCAAATAGGCAATGTGATAATAAAATGATTAAAAAAAAATCAATCAATCAGTCAATAATAAATACCCTCCTCTTTAGAATGCTGGCTTTGAAATTTCAATTGCATAATAAATTTTGGAAGCAGCCAAAGCCTCCTCAATAGATATACTCATTTTTACATTGGCTCTTTTATAAACGCCCTGCTCTACAGGCAGGTGATGAAACCCCAATTTTTCATACAACTTTACAGCGGCTGCATTTTTTGTATTGGAATAAAGTAATATATTTTTTGCGCCGAGTTCTGCTGCTTTTACAAAACTTGCATAGCTCAGTGCTTCTGCAATTCCTTTTCGTCTAAAGGGTTCGCCCACGGCCATTTTAGTAAATTCAAAAGTGCTGTCATCAATTTTTTTTAAGCCAACAGTTCCTGCCGGTTCGCCATTGTACAAAGCCATCAGGATAGCTCCACCTTTATCCAGGATGGCTTCCTTAGGATTGCTGAGCACATATTCATCTACAGTTTCTATTTCAAAATCTGCTTCTATCCACTGCCGGTTAAACTGATCGAAGGAGGGTTGATGATGCAATTGAAAATCTGTAATGATAATATTGTTCATGATGCAGTTT
>JBKJSJ010000325.1:0-3721 GCA_046595965.1 Ferruginibacter sp. | reverse complement strand
ACCCTTTCTCCTGCAAATATACTTTTACGGTCTCACTACCTCCACCCACTTTCCCTTATTACTTGCTGTTACACTTGCATCATACATGGCCTGGCACAAACTTGCCGGTAAAAAATATCTGCCGGGGTAAGCCGCATTTAACTGCACATAAAAAGTAAGCGTTTCATTTTGCCTGAGGTCGAAATAACTGTACACCCTGTCGTCTCTTGTATCCTGGTAGGTAAGGGGCGAAGATTTAAAAGCACCTTCGCCTTCCATCATTCTTGCATTTAAAATTTCCCAACCCGATGCAAATACCTGAGATAAAGCCATATCAGAATAAGTGCCTTTTTTGCCGGTATTCTTCACCGTTACCTTAGCAATAAAATCGGTGCCCTGCTGCAGTTTGCTAAAATTTACCGGTTGGCCGTTTTGAGAAATATAATTTACAGCCATCAAAAGAAAAGGAGAGGCTTGTGCATTTTGTAAAGTATCGCCGGTGAGTGGCTGACCCTGTGTAACCACTTTAATGTATAGGGTATTGCTGCCATTATTTTTTATGCTGATGGGTGCATTGCCATTTTTAAATGCAATGGGGAACTGGCGCAAATAACTATTTGAATTGATAGTGGCTGCTGCGCCGGCAATAGTTGCATTGGCAATAATTTTTTCTCCCGAAGGATTTTTACCGCAATATTTTGCAATAGCGATTAAACTGAAAGCGGTGGTTTGTGTACTGTACCAATTATCCTGCGAAAGTTGCCCTGCAACTGCTGTTAAAACCTCTGCTGCTTTTTTGCGGTTACCCATGAGCGTGAGTGTTTCTAAAACCATGGCCTGGTCCCGCAAAGAGGAACCAAAACTCTGGCCGGGATTGATGCGTCCTTCAAAACTGGTGGGCAGTCCGCTGCTAAGGTCTAATGCAATGGTAGCCTGGCCTGCCAGTTGGTAAGCAGCCGCCAGCCGCCACTTTGCTTCGGGCGATAAATATTTAAATTCTTTTAGGCGGTTCATAGCACCCAGCTCCGGCGCTTTGGCAAGGGCGAGTGTATATAAGCGATATGCCTGTGTAAGATCGCCGCCATAAAAATTGGTAGTGGTGGGCACCCAGTTATTGGCTTTTCCTTTTTGAAAATTCTTAAAGCCCTGCAGCATATTCTCGCTGATGTAATAGCCATTGTTTTGTGCTTCTAGTAAAAAATGCCCGGCGTAGTTGGTGCTCCAGTCATCAGGTTCATTGGCACCCGGCCAGTAATTAAATCCTCCATCGGGCCGTTGATAATTTTGAAGATTTGCAAGTCCTGCTTTTATATTTTTATCTATCTCTGCTTTTTGATAATCATTTAAATCGGTGAGTTGTTTTAAAACCAACTGCGGAAAAATAGCAGAGATAGTTTGCTCCAGGCATCCATGCGGATACTGAATAAGATAACTCAATCTTTTTTGCAGGTTCATAGAAGGGATAGAAGAAATTTCTACAATGCCCATACTGTTTGCTGCAATGCCAATGGGCACTGCAGTGGCCTGCCATTGCTGCCCCGGAGCCAGTGTTACCTGCTGCTCATTGCTGATGATGGGGTTGGGATTTCTTATATCCAGTTCCACTTCATCGCTTGCTTTTTCTGCGCCGCTGCTGGCCGTAACTTTAACTTTGCCAATGCCGGTTGCATTTTTAATGCGCACATTAAAATAAGCCAGTTGCTCACCCGTTTGTGTAAAGCTGATGGTTTGGCTTGTGTTATCCAGCACTTCAAAAAACGCATTGCTCAGCAAAGAAACATTTACCGTGCGTATATTATTTTCCATAGCAAAAACGGTAACGGGTAATTGCAGGGTTTCGCCGGGTGATAAAACCCTGGGCAATGTAGCCAGTACCATCAAAGGTTTTTTTACGGCCACCGCTTTTTCAGCAAAACCATAACTGCCTTCATGCGCTGCCACTACCATTATACGCACCGAACCTATGTAGGCAGGCATTACAAAACTTTGTGTTTGTTGCTGGCCTTTGTTTAAATGAAATGGCCCAAGATATTTTACCACCGGTTTAAAACGGTTAGCAGTTTTTTGATTTACCGGGCCTGCATCGTTATCGCCACCAATGGTAAGAATGCGCTCCAGGTCGCCGCCCCATGCACCAATTACATCATCAAATAAATCAAAACTTTTTACTCCCAATGCTTCTCTTGCATAAAATGCACTGTGCGGATCGGGTGTTTTAAAATTTGTAAGATCCAGCAGGCCTTCATCTACCACTGCAATAATATAGGTCATTTCTTTTCCATTGCTCTCACTAACGGTTACCTGTACGGGCTGCTCGGGCCTGATAGAATTTACTGTGGCAATAGCCGGTTTCAGCAGGGTATTTTTATCTTCAATAATAATGGGCACGGTGCCATACATTCTTATGGGCAAATCGTTTATGGTTTGTGCATGTGGCTGCAGTAAACTTACAGTGGCATAAATATTTGGTGCCATGCCGACCTCCGCTTTAAACTTTACGAGGGTTTGGCCCTGGAGTGTTTCCTGCCAAAAAGTTTTTATGGGTTGGCTGCCGTTTTCAAGGCTCACCAACATGCGGCCGCCTTTTGCAGATGGAATGGTAAGTATAACTTCATCTCCCACATTATATTTTTCTTTGTTGCTGCTAAAGGAAAGCATAGAAGCGGCGGTTTGATCTTCCTGCCCCGAGCGGCTCTGCCAGCCGGGCTCATCCACATAAAAAACAGCGCCTGTTGTGTGCCCACTGGTTTTATCTTTTACCAAAATAAGATAGCGGCCCCATTCCTGCGCACCTGTTGCAAACTGCCACTGCCCTCTGCCGTTAGTAAGTACGACGCTGTCTTTTTTTATGAGTTTGTTGTATTCGTTTTGTGTAAAATTGCTCAGGTTGTCGCCGCCCTCATCCCACCACCAGCGCCATTGAATTTTGTAAAACATTATTTCCATGTTCCTGTTGCCAGATAACAGGTTTCCTTTATTATCTACGTTTACCAATTGAACGGTATGCTGTTTGCCTGCCAGTAAATAATCAAAAGGTTTTTGGCCATCAGGTATTTTTATACCTGCATAACTTGCAAACGGGCTGTAAGGAATAGTCATATTATTTATGCTGAAACTGCCACCCGGTTCAAAAACTTTTGTAAGCAGGTTTGCTGTAAGCATGCCCGGCGCCGATTCATCCAGTTTAAAATCTGGCTGAATAGTAGTGTTGCCATTTTCATCGAGCGTACCCTCAAAAATTGTTTTGCTCTGGCTGGCATAATTTACAACAGGGTTATCAAAATCGAATCCAGTAAATTTTGTGAACACTGTTTTGCGTGCATAAAGGGAAGCATCAATTTTTGCTTTTAAATTTTTTGCAGGGCTACCAAAAAGCCAGGCAGAATTTAATGTGCCGGTAGATTGGCTGCCATTGCCCAGCACAGCATCTTTACCAAAGTCAAGATTTATTTTTAAGCGGTTAGGCATTACTGTTTCTATTTTTATTCTTTTTTCAAAAACAGCGCCGCCTACTTTTATTTTTGCAAGCCAGTTGCCGGTGGGTGCGCTGGCATCGGTAGCGGTTTTAAAAACATAAAAACCATCCATGCCATTTGTTTGTAAGGCCTGCCTGTACAACTGCCCTTGCGGAGAATAAAAACTAAACTCTACCGGATGATCTTTTGGCAGCGTGCCGGCTTTGTCTTCTATAATACAATTTAAATAAATGCTGTCGCCGGGGCGCCACACACCACGCTCTCCA
>JBKJSJ010000313.1:0-3142 GCA_046595965.1 Ferruginibacter sp. | reverse complement strand
AATTATTCATATCTGTAATCTGTTAAGAAAGGGCTTTATTTTAAACGCTATCTCCTTAAGAATAAGAAAACAAACTAAATTTACGTCATGAAAAAATGGATGCTGGTGCTGGGCATTATTAGTTTTTATTCCTGTGAAAAAAATATTGATTTTAACCTGCAGGAATCTGAACCTGTTTTAACCGTTGATGCCCAGGTAGAAAACGGAATTGCTCCATTGGTTGTGCTCACTAAAAGTTTTTCTTATTATCAAAAAATAGATGCCCCATTGCTGGCTAATTCTTTTGTAAGAAATGCAGAAGTTACAATGAGTAATGGTACCCTTTCCCACCGGCTTAAAGAATATTCTTTTATAATTGCACCAGGTTTTTTGGGCTATTATTACAGCATAGACAGCAGCAATCTTTCCACTGCTTTTGTAGGACAACTTAATAAAAGTTATACTTTAAAAATTGTAGCCGATGGTAAACAATACAATGCTGCTACTGATATTCCTGCCAACGTAAACTATCCCGATTCGGTTTGGTTTAAATCGGCCCCGCAAAATCCTGATACCAATAAAAGAGTCATGTACATAAGGGCTACTGACCCTGCAGGGCGTGGAAATTATGTAAGGTATTTTACCAAAAAAAATAAAGAAGCTTTTTTACCTGGCGAGAATGTTTTTGACGACCAGGTGATAGACGGCAGCACATACGAAATTCAACTGCCACAGGGTGTAAACAGAAACAATCCCCCAAAGGCAGACAGCATTTTTTATAAAAAAGGGGATATCGTAACACTTAAATTTTGTGCTATCAATAAAGCCTCTTATACTTTCTGGAATACCTGGGAGTTTGCCTACCAAAGCATTGGCAATCCATTTGCCCAACCCAATAAAGTTATTGGCAATATCAGCAATGGAGCATTGGGGATTTTTATTGGTTATGCTGCAGGATACAGAACTGTACCAGCTCCCTAAACCTAACAATTAAACCATTATTTTCGTAGCATTATAAACGCCTAAAAGCAATCATGGAAAACATTATCAGTGAAAAAGTAAATTGTTTGATCATAGGATCGGGCCCGGCAGGTTATACTGCAGCCATCTATGCAGCCAGAGCTAATTTAAAACCCGTTATGTACCAGGGCATTCAGCCCGGTGGACAGTTGACCATTACAACCGAAGTAGAAAATTATCCTGGTTATCCTGAGGGAATACAGGGCCCGGAAATGATGGTAGATTTTGAAAAACAGGCGGCACGCATGGGAACAGATGTGCGGTATGGCATGGCAACCAAAGTTGATTTTAGCAAACATCCGCTGCAGGTGCAAATAGATGAAGAAATATGGATAGAGGCAGATGCAGTTATCATAAGTACTGGAGCCTCGGCCAAATGGCTGGGTATGCCCAGTGAACAAAGACTAAATGGTTATGGAGTAAGCGCCTGTGCCGTATGCGATGGATTTTTCTTTAAAGGAAAAGAAGTAGCAATTGTAGGTGCAGGTGATACCGCTGCAGAAGAAGCATTGTATTTGAGTAAACTCTGCACAACCGTTCACATGATAGTAAGAAAAGCAGAAATGCGTGCAAGCAAAGTAATGCAGGACAGGGTGCTGAACACACCCAATATAAAAATTTACTGGAACAGCGTAACAGATGAAGTGCTGGGCGAAAAAAAGGTAGAAGCAGTTCGCATTCACAATAATCAAACAAATGAAAAAACAGAAGTGCCTGTTAGCGCATTTTTTGTAGCAATAGGACACGAACCCAATAGCGGCATCTTTAAAGATTTTTTAAATATGGACGAAACCGGTTACATTAAAACCATTCCCGGCACCAGTAAAACCAATATAGAAGGCGTTTTTGCAAGTGGAGATGTACAGGATAAAATTTACCGGCAGGCAGTAACGGCAGCAGGCAGCGGCTGCATGGCAGCATTGGATGCAGAGCGGTATTTGGGTGAGAAGGGATTGCATTGAGAAAAGTTAAGAATCAATAATCAATGGGAAATAGTCAATGGGCAAAATTGCTGCGAATACTATTCAGATAATTTATTGCTTCATACAAACGTTATCAATAAAACAAATAAAAAAGAAATCATTGTTTACAATCCATTTACATAACTGCAAGTTTTATTCGCATCATGGCATGTATGAAGAAGAAGCAATTGTGGGCACTGTTTTTGAATTAAACCTTTCTGCCAGCTTTGATGCAGAAGAGTCCATCAGCTTTATAAAACAAACTATTAATTATGTAACTGTATTTGAGATTGTAAAAAGGCATTTTGAGCACCCAAGAAAATTATTAGAAACCCTTGCACAGGAAATTGTAAATGATGTTCATTTGTTTGATAGCAGAATTAAAAACATAGAGATCCATATTAATAAAATAAATCCACCCATCGCAAACTTCACCGGCAGTGTTGGTGTTTCATATTATAAATCGTTTTGAGCATGAAATTATTATTAATCATACTCTTTTTATTCTTATCTGTTTTTAAAAGTCCGGCACAGGACATTAATGCAATGATAAGAGAGGCAGACCGGCTGGAAGATATCCCCAATGAAGTTGCGGCTTACAACAAATTTAAAGAAGCCTTAAAAGTTCAGCCTGCCAATCTCTACAGCCTTAGTAAAATAAGCGCATTGTGTAGCCGCATAGGTGCCAGGGAAAGCAATGCTAAAACCAGGGATTCCTGGTATGCTGCTGCCTTGGCCTATGCCAATAAAGCCATTGCAATTGCGCCCTTAAATGACCAAGCTAATGTTAGCATGGCTATGGTGTTGGGAAAATCATCTCTCACCAAAAGTGGAAAGGAAAAACTGAAGAGCGCCAAAGAAATAAAAAAACATGTAGATATTGCCATTAAATCAAACCCTACCAATTACCTGGCCTGGCATATCCTTGGCCGCTGGAATTATGAGCTCAGCAATATTAACATAATGGAAAGAACTGCAGCAAAAATTTTCTTCGGGGGCATACCACAGGGCTCCGTAAAAAATGCTATTATGTATTTTGAAAAAGCCAAATCGCTGGAGCCATATTTTATTTTAAATTATGTAGAGCTTGCAAAAGCATATCATAAAGACGACCAGGTTGACAAAGCCATTGTTTTGATGAAAACCATACAATCATTTCCCCTCAATACAGAAGATGATAT
>JBKJSJ010000090.1:0-4226 GCA_046595965.1 Ferruginibacter sp. | reverse complement strand
TTTATTTTCTGTAAAATGCTAATAAATCTGTTGAGCCTACCTCTGTAAAACCCACCTGCCTTAATAATGTAACCAGTTGTCCACGGTGATAGGACGAATGATTAAACACATGAGCAAGTACCTGGT
This sequence comes from Ferruginibacter sp., assembly GCA_046595965.1. GTDB lineage: Bacteria > Bacteroidota > Bacteroidia > Chitinophagales > Chitinophagaceae > Ferruginibacter. Next base: position 4,100 of record JBKJSJ010000090.1, on the reverse strand, counting down.
AATGGGGCATTTCCTGCACCTCCCCATTGAGACGTGTAAATCGTAAAATATTTCCCATTTTTGTTTCATCAAATTGTCCTACAAATTTTTCCAGAGAAGAAGAGGCCTTTTTCCATACATCCACCATTTCTGTTTTATTTCCTTTAAACGTTGCTGGCAACCATACCGGAGACTCTACATTGTTTAACCTTTCTAACCAAATTGTTTCTGCACCCGCAATATGTAGGGCAGTTGCAGCAATATTTTCAAAACTGCTTACCAAAGGTTGTTCCCACTGCTGGTCATTTATTCTATTAAACCATGAGGACACAATGTTGTTTGCCCAGATATTATAGCGAGCCAGTTCAAGAAAATAATTTTTTGTCATTCACTTTATTTTATGCTTCATCTGTTACACAACCCTCACTTGCATCTTTCACACACATTGCATATTTATACAATACCCCTTTGGTAACTTTTAATTTTGGTTGAAGCCATTTGCTTCTGCGTTCTGCAATGATTGCATCGCTAACTTTTAAAGTCATTTTTTTTGTGGCTACATCAATTTCAATCACATCATCATCTTTTACCAATGCTATTAATCCTCCTTCAAATGCTTCGGGTGTAATATGGCCCACTACAAATCCATGACTGCCGCCACTAAATCTTCCATCGGTAATGAGTGCAACATCTTTTCCTAAACCTGCACCTGTAATTGCAGAAGTTGGTTTCAGCATTTCGGGCATACCCGGTGCGCCCTTTGGTCCTTCATTACGAATAACTACCACGTCTCCTTTTTTTACTCTTCCGTTTGCAATGCCTGCAACCAAATCTTTTTCTCCATCAAACACCCTGGCAGGGCCTTCAAAACGTTCACCTTCTTTACCGCTAATTTTTGCCACACTTCCTTTTTCTGCCAAGTTGCCGTACAGGATTTGCAGGTGTCCCGTTTGCTTCAATGGAGCCTCTACAGGATAAATAATCTTTTGTGTCTCGAAATTCAAACCGGGAACACCTGCTAAATTCTCTGCAACCGTTTTACCGGTTACTGTCAAGCAATCGCCATGTAATAATCCTACACTCAATAAATATTTCATTACAGCAGGCACGCCACCATGCGCATGTAATTCCTGCATTAAATATTTTCCACTTGGTTTAAAATCTGCAAGCACCGGCGTTTTATCGCTGATGCGTTGAAAATCTTCCTGCGTTAATACTACATCTACTGATTTTGCCATTGCTATTAAATGCAGTACGGCATTGGTGCTTCCACCAAAAATCATTACAGATGTTATGGCATTTTCAAATGCTTTTTTTGTCATGATATCTTTTGGCTTGATATCTTTTTCTAATAATACTTTTATTGCCCGGCCTGCATCCAAACATTCATTTTTCTTTTCTTCACTTAATGCAGGATTAGAAGAAGAGTAGGGCAGGCTCATACCCAATGCTTCAATAGCACTTGCCATCGTGTTGGCTGTGTACATTCCACCACATGCACCGGCACCGGGGCAACTGTGTTTTACAACTTCTTTAAAATCTTCGGGTGTAATAGTGCCCGCCAATTTTTTCCCCAATGCTTCAAAAGCAGATATAATATTAAGATCTTCTCCTTTATAATGGCCGGGGTCTATTGTACCACCATACACCATAATGGAAGGACGATTTAAGCGACCCATTGCTATGAGAGAACCAGGCATATTTTTATCGCAGCCCGGTAATGCAATCAGCCCATCATAATAAAATCCACCACACACCGCTTCAATACTGTCTGCAATTAAATCACGGCTTACCAAACTATATCGCATGCCATCTGTACCATTACTTATGCCATCACTTATGCCGATGGTATTAAAAATTAATCCCACCAAATCATTGTCCCACACACCCTGTTTTACAATTTTTGCCAGGTCATTTAAATGCATGTTGCAGGTGTTGCCGTCATAGCCCATACTGCACACACCAATCTGTGCTTTCTTTAAATCTTCTTCTGTTAAGCCAATACCATACAACATGGCCTGTGCAGCCGGTTGTGTTTCGTCTTGTGTTAATACTTTTGAATATTTATTTATTTCAGCCATTTTAATTTTTGTGTACTTATCTTTTAGTCATCTATTAAACTTCGTTGTGTCACTCACTTTTACTTTTTCAGCTTTATTGAGCATTACAGACCATTTTTTTGCTGGTCAGACGGAGACAGCCAGACCGTGGTGCGGCTCCAGCTCCAGTTCCAACACCCTGTTTTTATAAGCCTGCTGAATTCTTTTTCCTACAGAATCTTTCCACAATATTTTAAAAGGTTGATCATCCAAACTTTCCCAACCAATTACTTCTGCAGCAGTACCACAAAAGAAAACGGCATCTGCCTGTTTCAATTCATCCAGTGTAATTTGTTTTTCTTCCAGGGGTATATCCAACTCAGCACATATTTCTATAACAGTGGCTCTTGTAATACCGGGAAGAATATTTCCCAGCGAAGGCGTAAATATTTTTCCTTCTTTTTCATAAAACACATTGGCTCCGGGGCCTTCTGCCACGTAATCATTCATATCAGTTAAAAGTGCTTCATCATATCCTTTGTCTTTTGATTCCTGGCTGGCAATGATGGAGTTTACATAATGCCCGCCCACTTTTGCATGAATTTTAAAACCCTTTGGATTGGGCCTTTGATAAGAAGATAAACCCACCCTCAATAGTTTTTCGCCCAGGTAAGCACCCCATTCCCACACTGCTATCATAATATTAGAAGAGGTAGCTTTTTGCAGCGTCATCCCAGCAGGGCAAAAAATCAGCGGACGGATATAAGCATCCTGCAAATTATTTTTCTCCAGCAACTGATAGGTTGCTTCTATCATTTCTTCGTTTGTCCAGGTAAAGGGAATGCCTACGGAAAGGCTGGATTCCCTGAGCCTGTTATAATGTTCTTCTGCTTTAAATATGCGGGTGCCATTTTCTGTTTTGTAAGAACGGATACCTTCAAAAGCAGAATACCCATAATGTAGCGACTGGCCATAAAGATCGGTTTTAGCTTCAGATGCTTTTACATACTGCCCGTCTAAATAAATAATAGTTTGTTCGTTGTAATACATTGCTATCAGCTTATTTTTTATTGTTCATTGATATAAAAAAAGCGACCCGCCTTTTGGAGGCGGGTCGCTTGTATTTCGTTTTTAGAACTTTACAATTAACTACCTCCATGCCATGCAGGAATAATAATAATCACCACCACAATAATTGTGGTAAGAATGGAGATACTATTTTTTATTCGTGTATTCATCATGAAGGATGTGTTGTACGAATATACAGCTGCCATCTTTAAAAAACAAATCTGATCTTCATCTTTTCAAAAAAAATAAGAAGCAATTCAAAATTTTAATTGCAGAATGATTTGTTTTATATCAATATTTAATAAGAACTATTTTTTAAAACTAAACCCATTTAAACTTAAAAAAATATTTACACTTAAATCCCCCTTACCCCGAAATAGTTGCGGGCGAGTGCTGTTTGCGTCATCGATTTTATATTATCGTCGATTTCCTCAACTCTATATTATCTTTTTTGAGATTAGGAATTTTTCCAGTCACATAATCGCAAATGAGTTCTCCCAATGTGGAAGTAAAATAAAAATTTACCGGCTCAATATCTTTTGTTACAAACCCGTTTTCTAATGTCCAGTTTACTGCATCCCTTACTAACGTAGCTTCATCAGTTAATCCAAAATATTCTAATAACATAGCAGCAGAAAGAATTGACCCAACAGGATTGGCAATATCCTTTCCTGCTGCCTGCGGGTAAGAACCATGAATGGGTTCGAACAAAGTTGTTTTATTGCCCACAGATGCAGAAGGTAATAAACCCAGCGAACCACTTATAACACTGGCTTCATCGCTGATGATATCACCAAACATATTTTCTGTAAGTATTACATCAAACTGTTTAGGATTTTGGATAATCTGCATGGCTGCATTATCTACAAACATATAATCAACGGTTACATCGCTATATTGTGTGGCAACTTCCTGAACAACTTTTCTCCATAGCCGGGAAGTTTCCAGTACATTGGCTTTATCGACCAGGGTTAACTTTTTTCTGCGTCCTGGTTTTTGCGCAAAATGAAAAGC
>JBKJSJ010000077.1:0-33707 GCA_046595965.1 Ferruginibacter sp. | reverse complement strand
AGCCGTACTGTTTTTAAAAGCTATTCAACCAACCCCAGTTATGGCGAAGAGGGCAAAGGTATTTACACCCAATTCTCTTTTAGCGATGTAGATTTTTTTCTTACCGACGACCGCTATTTTAGAAGTGAGCCTAGCATGGCAGATAGTGCAGATGGTAAACCATCTGTTACTAAAACTTATTTTGGTGCTAAGCAAATGGAGTGGTTAGAAAATGCATTGTTGAATAGTTCGGCCACTTTTAAAATAATTATTAGCGGAAGCCAGGTACTGAATCCACTGAACAAAAATGAATGCATGCGCAGTTATACATACGAGCATCAGCAATTATTAAATTTTTTAAGTGAATATAAAATCAGCGGTGTATTATTTTTTTCCGGGGACAGGCACCACAGCGAAGTAATAAAAATGGAAAGGCCAGGGATGCATCCATTATACGACATTACCATTTCACCTTATACTGCTGGTATAAGTAAAGCAAGAGATGATGAAGAGAAAAATCCATACCGGGAATCCGGCACTTTGGTAGAAGAACAAAATTTTGGAAAAATTTCTGTAAGCGGAAAAAAGAATGAAAGAAAGTTAACGGTTTCTTTTATGGGTATTAAAGGCCAAAAACTGGGTGAATGGTCCGTATCTGAAAAGGAATTAAAAACAGGCAGGCAATAATTTTAATAGCACATCCATATATCTTTACTTAATGGTATCTTCTTATTTTACATACAACAAGCCAAAAGTTATTCAGGCACTTCGTTATCATTTTATTAGCCGCAAAGAAATAAAAATATTAATGGTGATGGTAAATGTATTTGCCATTTTATCTGCCGGCTTGTTTTTTTTTAAGAAGATAAGCCCGCTGGCATTTTTAATAAGTTCTATGTTATGGTTTGTCCTTATGATAGTGTTCTGGTATATACTGCCCAATTTCATTTATAAAAAGGCTTCCACTTTTAAAGATAGTTTCAGGGCTATTTTATCAAGCAGCGATTTTACTATAGAAAACAACAGAGGCAGCCGTGGCTGGGAGTGGACCTCCTTTAGCGGATGGATGGAGACCCCTTATTTTTTCCATTTGTATTTTAGCAGCACCTCATTTTTTATAATACCAAAAGATGCCTTTGAAGGAGATGAAGTAAACGAAGCCAGGAAGATTTTTGCGGCCCGCATTAAAAGACTTTAGTTTTACCTGCATTAATTTTTTTAGCATTACACGAATTTGAATGAGGAATAGATTATAGCAATACCTGATTAATAATTAAAAGAAGTAATAGGTGCTTAAAATTCGTGTTATACCAAAAGCACAGGAATCAAAGTTTTTTCTCCATTACATGATGTGGAAGATTTACTTCTGTAAACTGTTCTCCTTTTAATTTATATCCAAATCTTTCGTAGAACCCAACAGCAGAATCACGGGCATGCATAATTATTTTTTTATACCCCTTATCTCTGGAAACTGTTTCGGCAAAGGACATAATCGAAGCACCAATACCTTTTCGCTGCAGGTTATTTTTTACTGCCATTTGCCTCAGTTGAAGCGTGTGAGCATCTATTTTTTTAAGCATACAGCAGCCCAACATTTCATCCTCTTCGTAAGCAACAATAAGAATATGATCTTTTTCTTTTTCCAGTTCTTCCTTAGTAAAATTTAAACCCAGGGGTTCCCTAAGTATATTCATTCTCAACTGAATCATTTGTTGGTATTCTTTTGAGCCATGGTCTATTTGCTTTAAACCCATAATAAAAATTATTTAAGCTGTTCCTATTGATGAAAATAAAATACCAGTTGTACAATATACATAAAATTTCAGTTTTATAAATTTATCGCACTTAGAATTTTAAATGTATAAGGTTTATAAGTGCAAAAACAACTATTTAAAATGGCGATAAATAAACCAATTGGCAAGCCAGCAAAAGAATGAAAATTTGCTGTTGCTTAGTATTTCTTTGTAATTACATCAAAAAGTATATTTTTGCAGTCGTATAAACTAAATTTTACTATCATGTCAGACGTTGCAACAAGAGTTAAAAAGATCATTGTTGACAAATTAGGTGTGGATGAGGCAGAGGTTACTACCGAAGCTTCTTTTACAAATGATTTAGGTGCCGATAGCTTGGACACCGTTGAGTTAATTATGGAATTTGAAAAAGAATTTAATATTTCTATTCCTGATGAACAGGCTGAAACCATCACTACTGTTGGACAGGCTGTATCTTATTTGGAAGAAAATGCCAAGTAATTTTTCATCTTAGTCCAAACGGCTTAAGCCGGGCGGAAATTTAATTATCACAGGCAAATTGTATGGCTTTAAAAAGAGTAGTTGTTACTGGTTTGGGTGCCCTAACACCATTGGGTAAAACTGTTCAGGAGTACTGGAAGGGTTTAGAAAATGGAGTAAGTGGCTGCCAAACAATACAACAGTTTGATGCTGCTAAGTTTAAAACACGGTTTGCCTGTGAGGTTAAAAACTTTGATCCCACCGAATATCTTGATAGAAAAGATGCCCGTAAAATGGATCGGTATTGCCAGTTTGCGCTGGTGGCAAGCGATGAAGCAGTTAAAGATGCCGGCATTACCAAAGAAAATGCAGATCCAGACAGGGTAGGAGTCATCTTTGCCAGTGGCATTGGAGGTTTAATTACATTCCAGGAAGAGGTGATGAATTTTGCTTCCGGCGATGGAACACCCCGTTTTAATCCTTTCTTTATTCCCAAAATGATATTGGATATTGCCGCAGGGCAAATTTCTATGCGCCATGGTTTTCGTGGGCCTAACTATGCAGTAGTAAGTGCCTGTGCCAGCAGCACCAATGCAATCATTGATGCTTTTGATAATATCCGCTTAAACAAAGCTGATATAATTATCACCGGTGGCAGCGAAGCAGTAATAAGTGCAGCCGGTGTTGGTGGCTTTAATGCCATGAAGGCACTAAGTGAAAGAAACGATGAACCCGGCACTGCCAGCCGCCCTTTTGATAAAGACAGGGATGGATTTGTAATGGGAGAAGGTTCGGGCGTGCTTATATTAGAAAGCCTGGAACATGCACTTGCCAGGGGAGCAAAGATCTATTGCGAAATTGCCGGAGGCGGTGCTACTGCCGATGCGCATCATATTACTGCACCACACCCCGAAGGTTTGGGTGCCAAAAATGTAATGACCGTGGCACTAGCCGATGCAGCATTGAAACCAGAAGATATTGATTATATAAACGTTCATGGAACTTCTACCCCACTGGGTGATATTGCAGAAACCAAAGCTATTTTAAGTGTTTTTGGTGAGCATGCTTACAACTTAAATATCAGTTCTACCAAAAGTATGACTGGCCACTGCCTGGGTGCTGCAGGTGCATTGGAAGCACTGGCCTGTATAATGGCTGTAACCAAAGACGTGATACCTCCTACCATTAATCATTTTACTGACGATCCCGATCTGGATCCCAAACTGAATTTTACTTTCAACCAAGCTCAATATAAAACCGTAAATGCAGCCCTGAGCAACACATTTGGTTTTGGTGGGCACAATGCTTCTGTGATTATAAAAAAATATAAAGCGTAAAAATTTTTAGTTTCAACTAAACACAATTAGGAAAGCATTTTTATTAATAATCTCCCTGAGTCTCACTCCTTTTTTAAGTAAAAATAAAAATCATATTATATTAAAAAATACTTTCTAAAATAATAGAAAATTTTAGAATGATTTCTTCTCCTTTTTTATTAAAACAAATAGCCTAATTTCGGCTAAACATTCTCACAACTTGCAATTCTTTACATCCTTTTTTGATAAAGAGCCACATTTAAAGGCTTTTAAAATGCAGTTAAACAATATCCTGGGGTTTAGTCCTGGCGATATCAGTTTGTATAAAACAGCCCTCAGCCACCGCTCCGTACGGGAAGGCGCAGACGAAAATAATGAGCGGCTGGAGTTTTTGGGCGATGCAGTTTTAAGTTCCATTATTGCACATTACCTGTTTAGAAAATATCCTTACAAAGGCGAAGGTTTTTTAACCGAGATGCGCAGCAAGATGGTGAACCGCCAGAAGCTGAATGAGATTGCTCTTAAAATGGGATTAAAAAAAATAACCTTCTACAATAAGTTTGATAATGCGCTAAAAATTTCACAGATATTTGGTAATACACTGGAAGCATTGATAGGAGCAGTTTACTTAGACAAGGGTTATAAAAAAACGCAGACCTGGGTAGAGAAATATATTATTCTTCCGCATTTATTTATGGATGACCTGGAAATAATTGAGATAAATATTAAGAACAAATTATACGGCTGGGCCAATAAAAATGGTAAGGCACTTGAGTTTGAAACGCTGGATGAAAAAATGGAGAACGGCCGCAGGTTGTTTACCATTGGTGCCACGCTGGATGGAGAACTGGTATCGCAGGCAAAGGGCTATAATAAAAAAGATGCCAGCCAGATAGCGGCACAGTTGGCGGTGGATAAATTGGGGTTGTGAGGGAAGTTTAAGAAGTTCAACCTTCAAGAAGTTCAACCTTCAAGAAGTTCAACGTTCAAACTTTCAACTTTTGAAACCTCTCAAACCTTTGAAACCTTTGGAACCTCTTAAACCTTTTAAACCTTCCAAACTATGACTTTCGGAATACTTGGTAGTGGAAGCTGGGGCACCGCACTGGCAAAAATTTTAACCGATAATGGCCAAACTATTTATTGGTGGAACAGAAGTGAAACGGCTATTGAACTATTTAAATTAAAGCATCATAATCCACAATACCTGCTGACTGCAAGGTTTAATAGTAACCAGCTACATCTTACTACCAATGCCGAAGAAGTTATCAGCAATGCAGACACTATTGTTATTGCTATTCCTTCTGCTTATGCCATAGAAGCACTGAGTGCATTACCTAAAAATATATTTGAAGGAAAAAAAATTGTGTCTGCCATTAAAGGTATTTTGCCCGAAGAAAATCTTTTGCTGAATGATTACCTGAAAAAATATTTTAATGTAGTGCTGGATGATTATTTTGCAGTGCTGGGGCCCTGCCATGCAGAAGAAGTGGCGCAGGAAAAATTATCGTACCTCACTTTTACCGGAATAGATACAGACACTACAATTGATATAGCCAGTAATTTTAAATCAGATTACATAAACACTATTGTAAACAAAGATATTTTTGGTGTGCAGTATGCAGCGGTGTTAAAAAACATTTATGCCGTGGCTGCCGGCATTGCCCACGGTCTTGATTATGGTGACAATTTCCTGAGTGTACTCATTGCCAACAGTGCCGATGAAATGGCTGGTTTTTTGCGCAAGGCCGGCATCATCAATGCAGAAGTTGGTTATATAGAACATAGAAAATCTTCTTCTGTTATAAACGAACATAATAATTATGCAGCATCTGTTTACCTGGGCGATCTGCTGGTAACCTGCTACTCCCTGCATAGCCGCAACCGAAGTTTTGGAAACATGATAGGTAAAGGATATTCTGTAAAAGCCGCACAATTGGAAATGAGTATGGTGGCAGAAGGTTATTATGCCAGTAAGTGTATGTACATTATTAATAAAGATATAATGGCTGATATGCCAATTGCTACTGCTGTGTACGATATTCTTTGGAACGGGCTACAGGCCGGAGAAGGTTTTAAAGTAATTGAAGAGGAGCTGGTGTAATAAATTAAAAAAATAAATGCGCAGCAATTCCATCTGCAAAAAACTTTCCTTCTTTTGTCAATATCAGTTTTGAGTTACGGATTATGAGTTTTTTTTCGTTGATATATTTAACAGCATTATTTAAAATAGTTACCGAATACTTTCCCCCAAAATCATTTTTAATTTTTTCTAAATCTAATCCTTCCATCGTTCTTAATGCAATCATGATCGTTTCATTTAAACGCTGAACAGTTGTGAGCGTTTCTTCTTCAAAAGGAATCATTTTTTTCTCCAGCGATTTTATATACAATGCATTGTTGGCAATATTCCAGCGACGGATATTGTTGCCATCGTAAGAATGTGCTGCAGGGCCAAAACCATAATAATGTTTGCCCTGCCAGTAACTGCTGTTGTGCCGGCTGCGGAAACCGGGTTTGGCAAAATTGCTGATTTCATATTGTTCGTATCCGGCATCTTCCATCATTGCCACCAGTATATCAAACTGCGCTGCCTGCCTTTCTTCTTCTACCGGTGCTGATTTATTTAAGCTGATCATTTTGTGCAGGGCAGTTTTGGGTTCTACTGTTAATGCATAGGCTGAAACATGCGGAATATTTTTATTTAAAACAATTGCTACATTTTTTATAAAATTTTCATTGCTCAGCAATGGGGAACCATAAATTAAATCAACAGAAAAGTTAGTGAAACCGGCACCGATAATATCATGTATGCTTTGCAATGATTGTTCTGCATTGTGCGCCCTGTTCATCCATTGTAGTTCTGCTTTATTAAATGATTGCACACCCAGGCTGAGCCTGTTAATCCCTATGGACAGCAAATCCTGCAGCATGCCTGGATTAATATCGTCGGGGTTTGCTTCCAGCGTTACTTCGGCATCAATATTTATCGTAAATGAATTTCGGATTGTATGTAAGAGTTCAGCTAATTCTATTTCAGTTAAAAGACTTGGTGTGCCGCCACCAAAATAAATGGTATCAATTATTTCTGATGATGGATCCGTTTTTTTTGTGAGTTCAATCTCATGGTTTACCGCTTCTAACAGTTTTGTTTTAAGGTTGAGTGTAGTAGAGAAATGAAAATTGCAATAAGAGCAGGCCTGCCTGCAAAATGGAATATGAATATAAATGCCCGCCAAAGATTGTAAATTTACTTTTTAATAATAATTGCCTTTCTTATTGATTATGCTGAAACCAGTTTTACTTAAACAACTGCTTTTTCTTTTTGTATGCTTTTATGGCATACTATCAAATGCTTCAGGACAAAAAATAAGTACTGAAAAAAAATTTCTGTTAATCATTCATTCGGCCGGTAAAGATAGCGGCTTTAATTTTCAGCAGAATGGTTTGCAAACTGCCTTTAGCACACAGGAAGAAGCTATGACACATGTAAATGGCATTCCACGGTTATTAGCATCTAAAGGATATCCCACGGCATCGGTAGATAGTTTTTGGATGCAGGACAATGGGTTGCATATAATACTATTCACCGGGCAAAAATATAACTGGATACAACTGCAAACTGGTGCTATAGAAAAAGCTGCACTTAATGCTGGTGGATTTATTGAAAAAAATTTTACTGACAAACCTGTAAATTTTACCCAGTTAAATTTGCTACAGCAAAGATTGTTGAGCTATTATGAAAAAAACGGGTATCCATTTGCTGCTGTTTATTTAGATAGTATCCGATTGCAGGATAAAAATATGAGCGCACAATTAAAAGCAGACAAAGGAGTTTTATATCATATAGACAGTATCCGCATGTATGGAAAAGTAAATCTTAATAAAAATTTTTTGCAGCGGTATCTTAGCATTCCAAACGGTAGTATTTACAACAAAGAAAAATTAGAACAGGTAGATAAGCGGCTGCTGGAGCTTCCTTTCCTAGTGTCGCAGCAAGCATCCGATCTTACTATGCTTGGCGATGGTTCGGTATTGAATTTATATGTAGCACCGAAACGCAGCAGCCAGGTAAATTTCCTGGTGGGGTTTTTACCGGCAGCGGCTAATAGCAACAGTAAGAAACTACAGGTAACCGGCGATGTAAACCTGGACCTTAAAAACCTGCTGGGAGGGGCAGAAGAAATACTGGTGAAATGGCAGCAGTTGCAGGTAAAATCGCCCAGACTCAATCTTGGGTTTAACAAACCATATATTTTTAATTCGGCTTTTGGCCTAAATTTTTTATTCGATTTGTTTAAAAAAGATTCTAATTTTTTGCAAGTCAATGGGCAGGTGGGTGTGCAGTATAATTTATCTGCCAACCAGTGGGGCAAATTTTTTGTGCAATGGCAAAATAATTCTTTGTTGAGTGGGGCAGTAGATACTAATTTAATTAAACGTATAAAAGAACTACCGCCCAATGTTGATGTAAGTGCTGTTAATACAGGTATTAATTACGAATGGCTGGCCACTAATTACCGCTTTAATCCACGCAAGGGCAATGAGATAAATATTGGAGCTGCGGTAGGTATAAAAAACATTAAAAAAAATACTGACATTACTAATATAAAAGACCCCTCTTTTAATTATTCTTCACTCTATGATTCTATAAAACCAAAGAGTTACCAGTTAAGATTTAAATTATCTGCTTCACATTATTTTCCTTTGGCAAAATCAGCTACCCTTAAAACCACCGTTCATGGTGGATATTACAGCAGCCCAAGCATTTTTAGAAATGAATTGTTTCAGATTGGTGGTTATAAACTGCTGCGGGGTTTTAATGAAGAAAGTATTTATGCAAGCAGGTATGCAGTTTTTTCGGCAGAATACCGTTACCTGGTTAGTCTTAATTCTTTCCTGTTTGTTTTTGCAGATATGGGATTGGTAAAAAATAAATACCAGTCGGTAAATGTAAACAACCAATTTACAGGGTTAGGGCTGGGTATATTATTTGAAACCAAGGCAGGATTACTCAACATTAGTTATGCAGTAGGAAAAAGAGATGATGTAAAGTTTAATATCAGGGAAGCCTCTAAACTTCATTTTGGATATATCAATTACTTTTAAAGATATTTACCAAAAGCATTTTATTTTTGTTGTTTAAAACAATACACCGGGGTTGAAACAAATTTATTTATTTATTATTTTATGGTTGGGATGTATCCTGCCTTCTGACGCACAACTTGCAGATACTGCTAAAGCATCTGCCGACACAATTGCTGTTAAACCATTGGTAACAGCACTTATTACGCTGCAACAAATACTAAAAGAAAATATTTATCTTAATACCCGTACAACTTCTGTGTCACTTGCAGAGAGACCCAAAAAAACAACCAGCGAAAATGCTGTTTTTTATATCCTTGCTGGTCTCGTTTTTTTATTTGGGATTGTAAAAACTATTTATGCCCGTTATTTTTCTACCCTCTTCAGGGTTTTCTTTAATAGCTCATTAAGGCAAAGCCAATTGACAGATCAATTGATGCAGGCCAAATTGCCCTCTCTTTTTTTAAATACCATTTTTATATTGGCCGGAGGCTTGTATGTTTATTTTTTAATGCAAAGGGTAGTAGCAAATAGTAAATTGATAGACTGGATATTGATGGCAGGATGTGTACTGGCTTTTATAATTATTTACTTAATAAAGTTTTTTGCAGTAAAATTTATTGGTTGGGTTACCGGTTATAACTCAGAAGCAGACACCTATATATTTATAGTTTTTCTTATTAGTAAAATAATTGGTATTTGTCTTTTGCCCATCATAGTAGTGCTGGCATTTTCTAGTATAGCAATTATGAATGTAGTAGTGATACTTTCTTTTATATTGGTAGGCGTAATGCTATTATTTAGATTCATCCGTTCGTTTAGCCTGCTGCAGCATAAATTAAAGATCAGCCGTTTTCATTTTCTGTTATATATTTTTTCACTGGAGATATTACCCCTGCTATTGATTTATAAGGGTGTAGAACTATTTATTAGTAAAATGCTTTAAATTTGTTGCATCATTGGAGATAAGTATGATAAAAAACGATGAAAAGGCAGTGGTAACTGCAAACAAGAAAGTTAGAAAAGTACTTATAGCCCAACCACAACCGGAAGGCATAAAATCCCCCTATTTTGACCTTGCCAAAAGATATAATGTAAACATAGATTTCTTTCCATTTATTGTAGTAGAAGGCATAGCATCCAAGGATTTTCGCAAACAAAAGATTGATATAGCTGCTTTTTCGGCGGTTATTTTTACCAGCAGAAATGCCATTGATCATTTCTTTAGAATGTGCGAAGAACTGAAAGTAACCGTATCGCAGGAAACAAAGTATTTCTGCATTACCGAAGCAGTGGCATTATATCTTCAAAAGTTTATCCTCTACCGCAAAAGAAAAGTTTTTTACGGGGCCGATGGAACCAATAAAAGTTTATTTGATGTAATCAATAAACATAAAGACAACGAAAAATTTCTTTATCCCTGCTCCGAATCTTTTGACAGTGAAATTACCAATTGGCTAAAACAGCACAACTGCGGCTATGCCACACCGGTATTATACAAGATCATCAGCAACGATATTAAAGATGTAATTGGGCGAAATTATGATGTGATTTGTTTTTTTACTCCCGGTGGTGTAAGAAGCCTCATGGAAAATTTTCCTTTATACAAACAGAATGGAACAATGATAGGCGCTTTTGGTGCCAACACATTTAAAGCTGCAGAAGAAGCAGGCCTTACCCTGGATATAAAAGCCCCCATGCCGCAAACACCCAGTATGATCAGCGCACTGGAAAAATATTTTCTATCTACCTATTCCACAAAAAGAAAATAACTAAAACAGCAGTTTGTAAAAGTTGCGTTTTTGTTTTCAACTTATTTTATTTAATGTAAAGAACGTCTGTATGAAAAATACTCCTGCCAATGCATTGATAAATGAAACAAGTCCTTACCTGCTTCAGCATGCACACAATCCTGTGCATTGGTATCCGTGGGGTGATGAAGCTTTGGAACTGGCTAAAAAAAACGACCTCCCAATATTGGTAAGCATTGGCTACTCAGCCTGCCATTGGTGCCATGTAATGGAAAAAGAAAGTTTTGAAGATGATGCTGTGGCTGCTTATATGAATCTTCATTTTATAAATATTAAAATAGACCGGGAAGAACGCCCTGACCTTGATCATTTTTATATGGATGCCCTGCAGGCCATTAGTGGTAGCGGTGGCTGGCCCCTGAATGTTTTTCTTACTACCGAAAAAAAACCTTTTTATGGGGGCACTTATTTTCCACCGCAAAAAGCATTTAACCGCTCCTCCTGGCAGGATGTGCTGCATTCTATTGTGGATATCTGGAAAAATAAAAGGGATGAAGTAGAGCACCAGGCCGAAGAAATGATTCAGCACTTGCAGAAGTCTAACGGATTTGCTACCTCAAAAAAATTAGTCAGCACAAAAGAGCAGCCCTCTTTTTATTCAAAAGAAAAATGTAAACAGATAGCACTAAAACTGTTGGATGCTGCAGACGGGCAGCATGGTGGTTTTGGCAAAGCACCTAAGTTTTTGCAAACACCCTCCTTAAAATACCTTTTTGAATATGCTCATTTATCAGGCGATAAAGATTCTTTAAACCATGGCTTACTCTCACTACAGAAAATGCTATATGGCGGCATTTACGACCAGGTGGGGGGAGGCATATCAAGGTATAGTACCGATAATGAATGGCTGGTACCTCATTTTGAAAAAATGCTTTACGATAATGCACTTTTGGTAAATGTAATGTGCGATGCCTGGCAATTAACAGGAGATCTACAGATTAAAAATGTTATAAAAGCAACAATTGATTTTTTACAAAGAGATTTAAAACATCCACAGGGAGGCTATTATACAGCCATTGATGCAGACAGCGAAGGGGTAGAAGGGAAATTTTATGTGTGGAAAAAAGAGGATATAGTGCAGGTATTGGGAAACGATGCTGATATTTTTTGCGTATACTATAATATTACAGCTTCCGGCAACTGGGAGGGAGAAAATATTTTAAACGTAACGCAAGATGCCGCTAAAGTTGCGGCTTTGTTTGGATTAACAATGGGAACATTTAATATTATAATAAATACCTGCAGGCAGACATTGCTGGCTTATAGAAATAAACGAGTGGCTCCTGCATTGGATGATAAAATGCTACTAAACTGCAATGCATTATTGCTAACAGCTTTTTGTAGAGCTTATGCTTCGCTGCAGGATGAGCACTATAAAGCAGCAGCGGAAGAACTTTATTTATTTATTGAACAAAATTTTAAGGGTACAGGTAACAATAGAATGTATCATACTTATAAAAACGGTAAAGCTAAATATCCGGCGTTCCTGGATGACTATGCATATTTGATAGAAGGGCTCATCCAGCTTCAGGAAATAACTGCAAACCAGGTTTATTTAACCAAAGCAAAAGATCTTACAGAATATGTGCTGCATCATTTTAAAGATGACGATAGCCCTTTTTTTTATTATACACCTGCTGGCCAAAAAGATATTTTAGTAAGAAAAATAGAAGTATATGATGGAGCAACACCATCGGCTAACGCAGTAATGGCACAGAATCTGTTATACCTGGGTATAGTTTTTGATGAAATTAGTTGGCGGGAAAGAGGGACAGAGATGCTTTCGGCTTTAGGAAATGCAATACAGCAGCACCCAACATCGTTTGCAGTTTGGGCCAGTTGTTATCTTAATCAGAGTTTTGGAATAAACGAGATAGCAGTGACTGGGGAAAAGATTATATCGGTTCTGAATGATATTTTAGGGAAATATATTCCCAATAAGATACTTCAATGCAGTACTGGGGAAGCAGAAGAATTTAAAGGGATGCCTCTATTGATGAACAAAAAGTACACAGGCGGCTCTAATATTTATTTATGTAAAAATTATGTTTGTTCAAAACCTGTAACAGGAGTAAAGGAACTTTTACATTCAATAAAAAACTTATCAATTAAATAATTAGCCCACAATATTTATAAATAGCCTTCGTTTATAACTATTGGCGAAGCAGAATTGTATAAACAAAAAAATAACAATAACGAATTTCCACTGACTGATGTTAAATCAAAATAATCATTACATTTGCTATTACCCTCAAAGTTTAAAAAAATGAACAATCGGTTATTATACCTCATAGCTGCAATTGCTATTACTACCTCTGCAAATAGTTGTAAAATGCTGGGTGGCAAAAAGAAATCCGGAGCCTTAACTAACGATGGGCAACTGCATGGTGTAGCTCCTGCTGCCCGATGGTCGCTACCTAAACCTCCGGGAATGGTGTATATACCACCAGGCACTTTTCATATGGGACCGAGTGATGAAGATGCAAATTATGCCTATACTGCCCGTAGCAAGCAGGTTTCCATCAGTGGTTTTTGGATGGATGCTACAGAAGTTACCAATAATGAATACCGACAGTTTACTAATTGGGTAAGGGATTCTATAGCTTCCAAATTAATGGGCTTTGTAAAACAGGGGCCTGATGGAAATGAACTGGTTGACTGGACAAAGGCAAAAACTATTAAATGGGGCGATAAAGCAACAATAGAAAAAATTGACGCTATTATTGTTACACCCGATAACCGCATTTTTGGTAAAAAAGAGTTAGACGCTAAAAAAATTGTTTACCAATCTGAAGTATTTGATTATAAAGCTGCGGCCACCAACCGGGATGTTACTATTCCCCGGTCTGCATTTATTGTAAAACAGCAAATTCCTGTTTACCCTGATTCACTATGCTGGGTAAGAGATTTTGCTTATTCTTATAATGAGCCAATGGCTAAAAAATATTACAGTCACCCTGCATTTGGAAACTATCCTGTAGTAGGCGTAAGCTGGAAACAGGCAACAGCCTTTTGCGAATGGAGAACCCTTTACTTAAATGCATTTCTAGAAAGTAAAAAAAGAAATTCAGAATCAGATTTTCGTTTGCCAAATGAGGGACAATGGGAATATGCTGCCCGTGGTGGCCGCTCACAATCTCCTTATCCCTGGGGTGGGCCTTACTTAAGAAATAAAAAAGGTTGCCTGCTGGCCAATTTTAAACCAGGTCGTGGCAATTATCCTGAAGATGGGGGTTTCTATACAGTAAGAGCAGATGCTTACTGGCCCAATGACTTCGGTCTTTATAACATGTCTGGCAATGTTTCTGAGTGGACTTCTTCTTTATATTACGAAGGTGGGTATAATTTTCAGCACGACATGAACCCAGATATTCGTTGGAATGCCAAAGATTCTGATCCTCCACGTATGAAACGTAAAGTATTACGTGGTGGTAGCTGGAAAGATGTAGGTCACTTTTTGCAAACCAGCACCCGCAATTATGAGTACCAGGATACATCCAAATCTTATATAGGATTTAGATGTGTGATTGATTTACCCCCTGCACCAAAAAAACGTGGCAAATAGAATAAATTTATAACTCCCGGAATTCTTCCATAACAATATTTAATACTGGTAACCCGTTTTACTTAAAATAAAACGGGTTATTATAACGATTTTATAATAATCAAAAAAACAAACAATCCCCACTCAAAACAATTAAATCTTTAAAACTATGGCTCAGAGAAAAAGAACTTTCTTAACACTCATTGACGTTTGTGTAAGCGCAGGTGCTGCCGTAATCATTTTTGCAGCATGGGCTAAACTTACTCATCAGTCTTATGCAGATATGATGCTAACTATTGGTATGTGGACGGAAACTGCAATCTTTTTAGTATATGCAATAATAGAGTGGGTAAAACCAAAGCATCATGAAGAAGATGATGAAATTGAAGCTGTAGCAGTAGTGAATAATCCTGCTTTAAATTCAATGGATAAAATGCTGCAGGAAGCAGATATTACTCCCGCAAATCTTAAGAGATTGGGCGATGGTTTTCAAAAATTGGGTACCACAGTAAATGGAATGACAGACGTAAGCGATGTAATGAAGAGCACCGCAGATTTTGGAATTAAGACAAAAGAAGCTACTGCTGCTATTGGCACAATGGCTACTGCTTTTAATAACAGTGCCAATACTATGGCATCGTTCAGCAATGCTTCAGAAAGTGCAAAAGGTTTTCATGAGCAGGTGCAGGTACTTACAAAAAACCTGGGCTCTCTAAACACTATTTATGAGCTGGAGTTGAATGAAAGTAACAATCATTTGAAAGCACTGAATGGTTTTTACGGTAAAATGGCCGAAGCCAGCCAAACGATGATGAGCAGTGTAGAAGATGCTACAAAAGCTAAAGATCAAATTGGTATTTTGGCCAACAACCTGGGCAAATTAAATGCAGTTTACGGTAATATGCTAAGCGCAATGCAGGGCAGATAATTATCAAAAAAATATTTTTTTTTGATTGTAAACAATTTCAACGATCCAAACAATTATATAAAAACATTAAATAATAAAAAGATATGGCTTTACCCAAAGAGCCCCGGCAAAAGATGATCAACATCATGTATCTGGTGTTGACAGCAATCCTGGCGCTAAACGTATCGGCAGAAATTCTGGAAGCATTTAAAACAGTAGATACAAGCCTTCAAAGTTCATCTGCCAACATCAGCACAGCTAATTCTACTTTGTATGAATCATTGGAAAAGAAAAAGAATGATGCCCAATACAAAGAGCAAGCTGCCATTTGGCAACCAAAAGCAGAACAGGCAAGAATACTTTCTGCAGATCTTACCAAATATATAGACGAACTAAAATTAAATCTTAAAAAAGCAGCAGGCCTTAAAGAAGATGGTTCATTTAAAGAAGATAACCTGGATGCATCTACCCGGATGTTTGAAACAAATAAAAAAGGACCAGAGCTAAAGGCAAAACTGGATGAGTATAAAAGAAAAATGATTGCAATAGATCCTTCTTTTAAACAGTTTGAAGCAAATTTTCCGGTTAATACGGATGGTGTAAAAGGAAAGGAAGGCAAAAAAGATTTTACCACCGGCTATTTTCACATGACACCCACAGTAGCTGCGTTAACTATGCTTAGTAAGTTTCAGAATAATGTAAAAAATGCTGAAAACACCATTGTTAGTTTTTGTCATAGCAAGATTGGTGCAGTAGAATTTGTGTACGATCAGTTTGCTGCTATTGTAGGGCAAAGTTCTAATTATGTAATGCCCGGCGAAAAAGTTACCATCACTGCAGGTGTAGGTTCATTTAGTACTGCAGCTCAACCAATAATTTCTATTGGTGGTTCTGGCGCAGCTTTAACAGCTGATGGAGTAGCAATAAGAGAATTTACCGCAGAAGGTGGTGGTGCTAAATCAGTACCGGTTTCAGTAACTTATACTAAGCCAGATGGCACTAAAGAAACGAAATCATATAATATTGAATACACAGTGGGTACCCCAGGTGGTGCAGCGGTTATGCTTGATAAAATGAATGTGTTTTACATTGGTGTAGATAATCCTGTAACGATTGGTTCACCTACCGGTTGGGATAAAACAACCGTAAGTATGAGCGGTGGTTCAATTAGTGGTTCCGGTTCTAAAAGAACAGTAAGAGTAAGTTCAGTTGGTGCTGCATCCATAACTGTAAGTCCTGATGGTAAGCCTATCACTTATTCATTTAGGGTAAAAAGAATACCTGATGCTATTTTTAAAGTAGGTTCCGGTAAAATAAGAATGCCTTCTGTAGAATTTAAAAATCAACAATACTGCAGGGCTGAATTAGAAAATTTTGATTTTGATTTGAAGTATAATATTGTAAGTGCCACTGTTTATTTTTCGGGAGCTAACTTCCCTAACGTTGTTACCGCTTCTATTAATGGAAATGGTTTAGGTGGCTTAAGTAGTTTTATGCAAAGATGTGGCCCAGGTTCAGTGGTTTCATTCGATAACATAAAAATATCCGGCCCCGATGGTACAAGATCAATTGATGGTAAATCTATCGCACTATATTAAATATGAATCTATGAAAAAGAACATCTTCAAATTTTTGTTCCTGGCAGTTTTGCTCAGCGGTTTTACCGAGGTAGCTCTGGCTCAAAAAAAACCTGTAAAACGTAGTTCTACCCGTAGATCTACTTCTACCAAAACAAAAGCAAAAGTGCAGCCCACAGTGGCTACTGCCGATCCTATTGCTGCGGTGGTAGAAACTGAAGCTCCGGCAAATGATAGTTTACCCATTAAAGCGGTAAAGAAATCGTTACGTCCGGACGAGGCTGTGGAAACTACCGTATTGAGAGACAGAACCCCCCTTGCTTACGAGCACCTGCGTGCTGATGATGCGGTGTACAGGCATAAAATATGGAGAGAAATAGATACCAGGGAAAAAATAAATTTACCCTTTAAGTATTCTGCTGATGAAAATAACGGCAATCAACGTTTTATTTCTATACTTATGCAATCTATTCAGGATAGCCTGGTAACTGTTTTTAGTGCAGTGGATGACAGGTTTACTACTCCAATGACCAGAGGAGAAGTTGGTAAAGTAATCTCTGGCGAACCAATAGATGTTCCTATCTACGATGCACAGGGAAATCTTACCGGCACTAAGAAAATGGTAAACGATATTAACTTCGATTCATTTTATAAATTCAGAATTAAGGAAGAAGTAATTTTTGATAAAGAAAGTTCCCGACTGTTCTGGAGGATACTAGGTATTGCCCCCGTAAAAAATGTAATTACTTCCCAGGGGGTAAACTTGGGTGAGTCTGAACTGTTCTGGGTTTACTATCCTGATATGCGTAGCATATTTGCTAAATACGAAGTGTACAATGGCAAAAACTTTGGCGCACGCATGAGCTGGGAAGAATTATTTGAAAGCCGGATGTTTTATGGCAGAATTATTAAAAGCACGATAGATAATCCTTACGATCAGTTTATTAAAAATTATAAGGGCTTAAGTGAAAATACTATTCTGCAGTTGCTGGAAGGAGAAAATATTAAAGAAAAAATATTTACCTACGAACAGGATCTGTGGAGTTATTAGAATACCGACACTAACTTTTTAATATAAGCCCTTCCAATTGGAGGGGTTTATTATTTTAAAAAATACCCGGAAAAGGGTATAGGCAAAATTAAAAGGCACCTATATATTTGTATCGGTTTTTCATAGGATATTGGATTTTAAAGCAGGGCTGGATTTCTATCCTGGCCCTTTTTTTATGTATCAAAGAATGGTAAAAAATAATCATACCCCAAAAGGCGTATTGCCTGATATATTATACAGAGATATATTTGTATCGGTTTTTCATAGGATATTGGATTTTAAAGCAGGGCTGGATTTTTATCCTGGCCCTTTTTTTATTCCTCAACTTTAGGGTTAAATCCCTTAAATAAAATAGCTGCTTTGCTATCACCAATTAAACTGCTTATCTCTTCTATAGATGCTTCTTTTATTTTTGATACAGATCTAAATTTTTTTAATAACAAATCAGCTGTTTGTTTTCCAATTCCTTTTATAGCTTCCAGTTCGTTTTTAAAAGTTCCCTTGCTTCGTTGGTTTCTGTGAAAACCAATTCCAAAGCGATGCACTTCATCTCTTATCCTTCTTATCAGTTTCAGGCTTTCACTATCCCATGGTAGTTCCAGTGATGCAGTATCTCCTGCAAAAAATAATTCTTCTTTATTTTTTGCCAAACCTACCAGGGTGGTCTTGCCCTGCAGATCCAGTTTATAAATGCTTTCCAGGGCGGCACTCAATTGCCCTTTACCACCATCAATAATTATAAGATTAGGTAAACTTTTATTTTCATTGATCAACCTTGCATATCTCCTGTACACTACTTCACTCATAGATGCAAAATCATTTATACCTGTTACAGTTTTTATATTATAATGCCGGTAATCTTTTTTACTGGGTTCACCATCTCTAAAACAAACCATTGCGGCCACCGGGTAACTGCCATGAAAATTGGAGTTGTCAAAACATTCAATATGCAGGGGCAGTTCTTTTAAGTGCAGATCCTGTTGCAGTTGTTCCAGTACTACTCTTTTTTCGTTTGTGCTTTTGTCTTCCAGCTTCAATAAACTTTTTGCTTGCAGCTCCTCTGTAAAATAGTTTACGTTTTTTATAGAGAGATCCAATAGTTTTTTTTTATCTCCTGCCCTGGGAACCGTTACTGTAATATTTTCTTCTGGGTACTCAATTAAAAAAGGAACTATAATTTCAGTGGCCTCACTTTCAAAAGTTTTTCTGAGTTGTGCTATTGCAAATATCAAAACTTCTGCAGCCTGTTCTTCCAGCTTTTTTTCCAGGGTAATTGTTTTTGTTTGAATGATACTGCCGTTGCTTACTGCCAGATAATTTACATAAGCAGTATCTCCTTCTTCTATAATACTAAAAACATCTATGGTGCCGGTTTTGGTATTTACCACTGCAGACCTGGCCTGGTATTGCTGCAGGTGTTCTATTTTAGATTGATAAAAAGAAGCTTTTTCAAACTCCATTTGCTGAGCATGTAATTTTACAAGACTTTTATAATGTTGCATTACCGGCGATAAGTTGCCTTTTAATAAATGTTTTAATTGCTCAATACCTTCCTGATAATCTCGTGCTGTTTGCAGTGCTTCGCAGGGTCCTTTGCAATTTCCTAAATGATATTCCAGGCAAACCTTAAATTTTTTTTTCTGAATATTTGAAGCAGTAAGATTTAGTTTACAGGTTCTAAGCGGAATATGTTGTTTAATAAAATCAAGCAGGTCTCTTACCTTAGCTACAGAAGTATAAGGGCCAAAATACTGAGAGCCATCATTTATTTTTTTTCTGGTAAAAAATACTCTGGGAAAAGGCTCATTCTTTACTACGATATAGGGGTAGGTTTTATCGTCTTTTAAATTGATATTAAAGAGGGGTTGATATTCTTTGATCAAAGAATTTTCTAAAAGAAAAGCATCTTGTTCGCTGTTTACAATTGTAAATTCAATGGTATGAATTCTGTGAACCAGTTCAATGGTTTTATAGCTGCTAAGTGTTTTAGAAAAATAACTGCTGATTCTTTTTCTCAGGTGCTTGGCCTTACCCACATATATCAGTTGGCTGCTGATGTCATAATACTTGTAAATGCCAGGTAATACCGGTATTGTATCTGCAATATCTGAAAATTCTTTTGCTGTCATTTTTATTATTCAAAACTCCATTTAATTTCTACTTCTTTTTCTACCAACTCTTTTCCAGATGCATTTACAGTAACCGTAACAATCCTACACCATTGGTTACTCTGCCAGGTAAGCAACAATTTTTTTGTGACAGAAATATTTTTCTCAATGTAAATTCTTTTTACAGAATTATTATCAGGATTAATATAAACATCCCATCTCTGTAACTCAATACTGTCTGGAAGTTGGGTTAGGGGTTCGTAAGTAAATGTATAAGTATGCAGTGTTTGATCTAAAAATTTATTTTCTTTAAAAAATGAACGAAGGTTACTGCTGTCTATAATGGGAGAAAGAAACTCTGCAAAGGCTAAATTTAAATCTTCTATTTTAAGCCAGGCAGAATCTACTTTATTGCCGGCGCTGATTATCTTTAAAGGATTAATACCATTGTGGCCCATTTCTACTATCTGTCCTTTAATAAAATTAGTTACAGGAAAAAAATCTGTATTTATTGCTGTTTTATTTTCCTTAGGAATAATTGCCGGCTTACCGGAATTGGTATTACAGGAAACACCCAGTATGATCATTACAATTAAAATAAAAACTTTCATCATAAATTCAAAATTAGCTGTAAAATTTCAATGCTTCGCAATATACAATCATAAAAAAAGCGCAACAAAACCTGTTGCGCTTTTTACTATTTTTTAAGAATTATAATTTTCGGGTAATGCCTAACTTAATACCAATATTATACAATTTTTCGGAATAAGTATATTGGTCGCTATAGGTAGATAAAAGCTGGTAACGAAATTGTGGCCCCAGGTTTATAAGCGAACCATTTTTAGTTTTAAAACTTACAAATGCTTCAATACCTGTATTAAAATTCCAGGATCTAAGCATAGAGGGAACATCTACATAATTTTTATAATCAGAAGAAACCAGGTAAGCATTGCCGCCAGCAGTATAGGTTGGTTGAATTGTAGCACCCACATACCATTTTAATTTATCCTTGCCAGCTATCTTAATATCTGCACCTGCCGGAATAGAAAACTGCACCGTTTTATTATTCAGCTTTGCAAAATTATTGCCGGGTTTGTTTGCATAAATGGCACTGTAAGGAACGAGCAAAGTGCTGTTGGTATTCCGATCATTTATTAAAACATTTGTTTGAGTTGGATGGTTTAGCTTCTGTGCATAAGTAATGTAATTTGTATAATTAAACTGCAGGCCGGCTTTAATTCTTATTCTTTTTGAAAGACCCATTATAAATGCAGTTCCAGCTTCCAGGTTGAGTGCTGCCTGTTGGTTGATAGATTCATCCGCATTTACTGTATTTGCAGCATTGCGAATAAGCAAAGCATTAGAAGGTTCAAAACTATTATTTTTATTTAAAATTCTATAGCCTACAGATGGCGTGATATAAATTAAGGAAGAAAGATGAGTTTTCCATTTATCGCTGTTGCGTTTATTATGAAAAGCATAATCTTCCATCCATACAACTTCTTCGGTGTTGCGGGTTTTTATGTTAGATTCCAACAGGGAAAGGGAGCTGTTTTTTGCAAAAGCAGGAGCTGTAAAAATAAGTTCATCAGGTTCAAGTTTTTTTATATTTTTTTCATCTGCTGCCAATAAATTTTCCGGGCTTGTAATTGGCACATTGCTTATTACAATATTTTCATTTGCTTCTTTTTTAGTGTCAGCAATAATGAAAGTAGCATTGTTTTTTATATCTGATGATATAATAGATGAACTAATATTAATGATTTCTTTAGTCTTATTTTCAGCCATCAAAGAGGGGCTTTTCTCAGCAGGATTAACGGAAAAGAACAGATCTTGTCTGGCTGTATTAATAGATTTCTTTTTATTGATTATCGTAGAATTTAATGAAGCAGTTGGTGCATCAGTTAAGTTAGTTGAATAATTTTTTTCAGCACCGTTTCGGGTAATATTTCCATTAAAATTTATATTATTTTCTTTCTCCCCTGCTAAAGGGTTTGCGTTTAATAGTGTTGGTTTAATAGCAGTGTTTAAAACAGGAGAAAGGGTAGATACCAATAGTTTTTCAGCATCTGCATTAATTGCATTATTATTATTTATACCTACATAAAGAATAGAAGTAATTAATAAAAGGCACACTGCAAAGGAAGGCCATCTGCGATCCGGATGAAGATCGTTGTAAATGCTGTGCCACACTTTCCTGGAAGGATACATTCTAAAATCATTGGTGGTATCCTTCAGAAGCTGTTCAAAATCGTCCGTGTAAAGTTCATTTTCCATCTTTCACAATAGTCTTTATTAGTTTGGTAATTCAGGCAATTTTTTTATTAATATTAACTGGAAGTTGCAGCATCCCTGTAACTGACCTTCCTCGGTTTTTGAATTATTTTTTTCTTTATTAATACTTCCTCAAGCATTGCCTTGGCTCTTGTATATTGGCTACGACTGGTGCTTTCTTCAATATCTAATAACTGCCCAATTTCCTTATGTGAAAAACCTTCTATGGCATAAAGGTTTAAAACAGTTCTGTATCCTAATGGAAGTAATCTTATGCATTCTACTACCTGTTTTGCCTGCATAATAGAGGGAATCATTTCTTCTCTAATATGAACACTTTTGGCATAAATAATATTTACACTATCGGCAAACTTTTTATTTTTCTTTAAAATATTTATGCAGGTATGCACCACAATTCTCCGGATCCAGCCTTCCAGTGCACCTTCACCCCGGTACTGATGTAATTGTGTAAATATTTTAATGAATCCTTCCTGAAGCATGTCTTCAGCGTCTTCCCTGTTTTTGGCAAAACGGTAGCAAACTCCCAACATACGGGGGCTGAAACGATTATACAATTCCTCCTGGGCAGCAGGATTGTTTTTTACACTTCCGGCAAGCATCTGCTCTTCGGTCATAAGTTGTTGGTTTATTACCTTTCAATTTAGACAATATTATTTAAACTAATGCTGCTCTATAAAAATATCTAATGAATTTTAACATTCGGGCAATTTTTGTGGGTTTAAATCAAATGTATTACAAATTCCCTCTAAGCGTAATTACTAAATTTCTCCCTGGAGCACTTAGGCCGGATGCAAAAACCCGGTAAAATTTATCTAAAATATTTTCTACGGCCAGTTGCACAGTTGTATATTTATTTATTCTATAACCCGACCTGAAATTTGCGGTAAGCCACGCAGGTGTAAAACCATTTACAGGGTCTGCACTATATTGTTGATTGTCTTCTCCCCTTAGATTATAATCAGCAGATCTTTTTTTGCCATTATACAATGCAAAACCCTCGGCAGTAAATTTGCCAGATCTTACCGTAAAATTTGTTTTCCCATATAGAGGTGGCACATGATCCATGGGATAATTTTGGGGTAGTTCATTTATTCTTCCATAAGTATAATTAAAGGTAGAAGAAAATGAAAAGTGCTGGGTTATATCTGCACCCATATTCGCACTTAAACCCCATATATAACCTTTCTTTTTATTTAAAAGGGTCACCACATTACTGGTACTGCCATTGTAAACAATGGTAGGTAATCCATTAAATGTACTTGCATCGGTAGTAAGAATATTAGTATATTTTGTGTACCAGGCAGTACCACCCAATTGCCATTTTTTGTTTATAATTTTTGATATTCCCAGTTCATAGTTCAATGTTTTTTCGGGTTTTATATTGGGATTGGGAACAATCAAATTTCCATTACCGCTCTCAAAAACTTTTGACATATCATCTACATTTGGGGCCCGAAAACCGGTGGCCATTAAAGTAGAAATTTTCCAACCAGTAACAGGTAAAAAAACCAGCCCGAGGTTAGCGGAAAACGCATCTGTTTTTTGCTCTATATTATTGTAGGGAAAAGGAAAAAATGTTTTGTCTTTAAATTTTGAATAAAGGCGGTTATGTGTATAACGAACGCCTGTATTAGCAATGATCTTGGTAGAAAATTTATACAAAGCAGCACTATATACAGCATAAGATTGTGTATTGCTGCCCCCATCCGGATAGCGGGTATCTAAGTTAGCTTTAATGCCTGTTTGAATGTTTTGGGAATATGCTGTGGAGTTTACTTTATTGTAAGTTATTTCTGCTCCATAACTAAATTCTGTTTTATTAATTTTTTTAAAAAAATCTGCATTCAGGCTAAGCACTTTTATTTTTTCAATTCTATGATTGAGTTTGATACTTCTGTAATTGCGGTTGTGGCGACTCTCTTCTATATTCTGATAAGCTGCAGTCCATTGGGTTTTGTCGTATATACTACTTGCAGGAAAATTAATTTGCCATGATGCCATCATTCTTTTTTGTGGCCCATAATACCATGCTGCGCTTTTAGGAATACCTGCATTAGTGGTTTCAGTAAGCCTGTCATACCGGTTTATGTTAGAAGAAGTAGAAAACTGGAAATTAAAAATATGCTCCAGCTTGAAGGTTTTGAATAAAAATTTTTGCAAAAAATCGTATTGCTTATACCCTGTTAAAACTTGGTTACTGGCATTATTATTTTTTACAATTGAATCAATACCATTAACATTTGCAACATAAAAATTATGCTTGCCCCAGTTAGGAAAATTGTTGTAATAGTTTGAGCCCTGTTTAAGATCTCCAAAATTTGAAAAGGTAAAACTGCTGAGCGATGCCAGGTTTTTTACACCTATATTAAAATCTATATGGCCGGTTTTTTCATTGTATGCAGATGCATATCTTACAAATGCATTAAGGCCTATGGTATCTTTACTGGCTGATGGAGAAAGGATAGGTTTTTTAGTGTAAAAACTTAAAACACCTCCCAGTGCATCACTACCATACATTACAGAAGCCGGCCCCAAAAGTATTTCTACATTATCCAGGATACTGTTATCCATTGTAATAATGTTTTGCAGATGACCGCCTCTAAAAACTGCATTGTTCATTCTTACACCATCAATCAAAATAAGAATCTTGTTTGCTTCAAAGCCACGTATAACGGGGCTTCCACCTCCCAACTGGCTTTTTTGAACAAAAACATTTCCGGTGTTGCTAAGTAATTCTGCTGTGGTTTGCTGATTGAGAAAAGCAATTTTTTTACTGCCAATGGTTTGCACCTGCTGGGCCAGGTATTTTTTATGTTCTCCAAACCTGTTTGCTGAAATGGTTATCTCATTCAGGTTAATTTCTTTAAGGCTGTCTGTGGGAAAGATATTTATTTTTTGTGCCTTAACAAAAATGGCAAGGAAAATAAATATAAAAAAAAACAAATTTCTTTTCATGAAATAATTCTTAAATAATCTTTTTTGCTGCAAAAAAAATTATTAAAACACTGGATGTATTTTATTAAAAAATATAATTTTATTTTAGCCAGTTGTGCTTTTAGTTATTTTGTTTCAGATAAAGTATGCATTGAGTATATTAAAAAATAAGTTTAATAATTTATTTCTTCTTTCTAATTAAGCTGTCAACCGGGTAGTTTCGTTTCATACTATCCCTTAGCATTGCAGTCCAGTTGGCAATAGCAAGCTTTTGTTCTGTACTTGGTTTTGCATACCGGTGTATCAGCGTATAAGAGGGCAAAGGCATTTCATCTTCTTTAACTTCTTTGGATATTTCCTCCAGCTTGCGGTATTGCCTGGCAAGGTTATAACTGGCAAATTCAGAAAAGTTCAATTCTTTTTTGGCATCCTTAATATGATTATCCAACCACCATGCTACCGGTTGCAGATTATAATACCAGGGATAATAAGTGTTATTGCTGTGGCAATCATAACAGCATGTTTTCAATACAGACTGCACATTTGATGGAACGGAATGTACCCTGGTAATATCAGTTGATATATTGGCATCAATGTTTTTCTTAGGCCTGGGAATAAACTGTATTAATAAAAACAAGACCAGCAGGGATAACAAAATTCTTTTTGCAATTCTTTTCATTCTTTTATCTTAAATTAAAACATTTCCACTCATGATAGCTGGTATGGGAAGTTGCATCATTTTTAAAATACTGGGGGCTATATCGCCCAACTTACCAGGTTTTACTGTGCCTTTCCATTTATTATCTATTACAAACAAGGGCACCAGGTTTAGCGTATGTGCGGTATTAGGAGAACCATCTTCATTGATCTCGTAATCTGCATTACCATGGTCGGCGGTTAAAAAAATGCAGTAATCTTTTTTTAATGCCGCCTCTACCAGTTGTTGCACACAATTATCTACTGTTTCCACTGCTTTTATCACTGCATCCCATATACCTGTATGCCCCACCATATCTGCATTGGCATAATTAAGGCAAATAAAATCCGGGGCGTTGTTTTCTATTTCTGCAATAGCGGCATTCGTTATTTTTTGTGCACTCATGGCTGGCTCAAGGTCGTAGGTGGCTACTTTGGGAGAAGGTATCATAATCCTGTTTTCTCCTTCAAAAGGTTTTTCCCGTCCGCCACTAAAGAAAAAACTAACGTGTGGATATTTTTCAGTTTCGGCTATACGTAACTGTTGTTTACCGTTCGTCGATAAAACTTCTCCAAGGGTTTCATCCAGGTTATCTTTTTCAAAAATTACTTCCACGTGCTTGTATGCCGCGTCGTAAGCAGTCATGGTTGTATAGTGCAGGTCTAATGTATGCATATCCTGGTCGGGATGATTTTGCTGGGTAAGCACTTCCGTTATTTCCCTGCAACGGTCTGTTCTAAAATTAAAAGAAATTACTGCATCACCGGGTTGCAAAATAGTTTTTCTCAGGTTGCTGTTAAGGATGGGAAGTATAAATTCGTCGGTTACTTTATTTTCATAAGAGTTTTCCATGGACGCTAAAAGATCGGTTGATTTTTCGCCAATGCCATTCACCAATGCATCATAAGCAATTTTTATACGTTCCCATCTTTTGTCCCTGTCCATGGCATAGTATCTTCCTGTAATGCTGGCCAGCTCACCGGTAGTTTTGGCCAGGTGCTGCAGAAGTTCTTCTATAAATTTTATTCCGCTTTTAGGATCGGTATCCCTGCCATCTGTAAATGCATGAATTAATACATGATGAAAATCGTGTGCGTGGCATATTTCTGTAATGGCCTTTAAGTGATTGATGTGAGAATGCACGCCACCATCGCTTACCAGCCCCATAAGGTGAAGTGTTTTTTTATTCTGCCGGCAATGGCCTATTGCCTGTAGCAGGGTAGCATTCTGGTGAAAACTCTTATCCCTGATGGCTACATTAATTCTCTCCAGTTCCTGGTACACAATTCTACCTGCTCCCAGATTTAAATGGCCTACTTCGCTATTGCCCATCTGGCCTTCGGGAAGGCCCACATCCAGGCCACAGGTAACCAGCGTACTGTTGGGGTATTTAGTATATAATGAACTTACAAAAGGCACATTAGCATGTTGTATAGCATCACTGCTTTTAACTTTGCCTAAACCCCATCCATCCATGATGGCTAAAATTATTTTCTTATCTTCCATTCTGCAAAAATACTCATTAGAGATTTATATAAACTATTTGCTTAAAGGCGGCTGTGTAAAAGTATTGCAAAAAACGGCAATATTAAGGTTTGTTGGCACGTTTTTAGCCCAATCGTTTGCGAACTTAATATTGATACCATGAAAAAATTTATTACACTCCTTCTTGCCTGCATACTCCTTACTTCTTTCACCAGCTTTCTTGGTATTGAAGAAGTAGTAGCTTCTTTAAAAACGGGTAACGCAGGCCAGATAGCAAGATACTTTGACAATACCGTAGAGATTACGTTGCCCGAAAAAACCAATAGCTACAGTAAGAGTCAGGCAGAAATTATACTAAAAGATTTTTTTAATAATAATACGGTAAGAGATTTCCAGGTAATACATAAAGGAGACAATGCAGGTTCGCAATATTGTATTGGAAAACTTATAACTAAATCCAATATCTACCGAACTACTATATTTATGAAGCAGAAAGGCGAAAGGCAACTGCTGCAGGAAATAAGGTTTGAAAACCAATAGTCTTTTTTCCTAAATATATTTTAAATGCTCCTTGTTTTAAAGGGGCTTTTTTAATTTTACAAAAAACAATGTTGATTTAATAAGTAGTGCAAAGCCCGCTTAGCGGAAGGGCAGGAACAAGGTAGAAATCACAGATGGTATTATGCAAGCAAAAATCTATTTGTACTATTTATAATGTAAAGCCGGTAATACTTAGCTTTGATGTTGTATGAATACAGATGCACAGATACAGGTACTTATAAAAAATGCTTTTATTGAAGATATGGGCGATGGAGATCATTCCACACTTTCCACCATTCAACCAGGTGCAGAAGGTATGGCTGTTTTAAAAATAAAACAAGATGGTATAATAGCAGGAATTATTGTAGCCGAAAAAATATTCCGGTTTATGCAGCCCGATGTAGAATTTAATGCCATTAAAAAAGACGGACAGCAAATGCTTTATGGTGAAAAAGCATTTGAAGTAAAAGCAAGGGTGCATACTATTTTGCAATGCGAGCGGCTCGTATTAAATTGTATGCAGCGCATGAGTGGAATAGCCACCCTTACCAATTTGTATGTAAAAAAATTAGCCGGCTATAAAACAAGATTGTTAGACACCCGAAAAACAACACCCAACTTCAGGGTACTGGAAAAAGAAGCAGTGCGTATTGGCGGGGCCGTTAATCACAGGTTTGGATTGTATGATATGATTATGCTTAAAGACAATCATATTGATTATTGCGGAGGTATAAAAAATGCCATTGAAAAAGCTTACGCTTATGTGCAAGCGCAAAAGCCTGGCTTAAAAATAGAAGTGGAAACAAGAAGTATTGCCGATGTAGAAATAGTAATGCAAACAGGAAAAATAAACCGCATCATGCTGGATAATTTTAAGCCAGAACAAATTACCGAAGCATTAAAACTAATTAATGGCAGCTACGAAACAGAAGCTAGTGGTGGTATTAATTTAGAAAACCTGGAGAGTTATGCTGCCACAGGAGTCGATTATATTTCAAGCGGTGCTATTATTCACCAGGCCACCAGTTTGGATCTTAGTTTAAAAGCTATCATTCATTAAAATTTTTTAAATGCCAAAAAATAAAATAGGAACTATGAGCATTGTTTATTCTACCGATCCTGCTTTTAAATTAGAAGCAGAAGAGCAGCATGCTTTTACACTTGCTCCTGCACAGCAAAAATTGCGGGTGAAATTAGAAACCAAACAAAGAGCAGGCAAGGCGGTTACTTTAGTAGAAGGTTTTGCAGGCAGTGCCGCAGATGCTGAAGCCTTAGGCAAAAAATTAAAATCTTTCTGCGGCACCGGTGGCTCAGTAAAAGAAGGCGAAATATTAGTGCAGGGAGATAACAGGGAAAAAGTATTGGGCTGGCTTATAAAGAATGGATATACACAGACAAAAAAAACAGGATGATTTTTTTAAACCCTGCCATCTTAAAATTTATTAACTTAGAGTAAATACATTTATGACCAGTAAAATATCAGGAGGCGTAAAAATAAGTGTAGAAACATTTTACCAGCCGGAGTTTAGCAATCCGCTGAACAGTGAATTTATGTTTGCCTATAGAATTACCATTGAGAACAACAATAATTTTCCTGTAAAATTACTTACCCGCCACTGGTATATTTTTGACAGCAATGGCAGCATGAAAGAAGTGCAGGGCGAAGGGGTAGTAGGCGTTCAACCCATCATAACACCCGCAGAAAAATATGAATACATGAGCGGCTGCAACCTGCGCAGCGAAATTGGCAGAATGCATGGCACTTATTTAATGGAGAACCTCAATACTCATAAAACTTTTAATGTAGTGATTCCTGCGTTTGAAATGCAGGTGCCTTTTAAGATGAATTAACATCGTTTTTTACTTCAATTTTCATAATATCTCAGCGCATCCCAAGATTTGTATGGATATATTGTCTATATTGCTTTTATACAAAACAGGGTTTGAATCTTTTTCAAACCATCAACAATTCAATATGCCTAAAATCATTTTCAACAACAGCAACAACGATTTTTATGTAAGCCTTAAACTGGGAGTAGATAATTATTTTTCTCAGCAAAAAATTAAAAAAACAGGCGACTGGCGGTTATTCTCTAAAACAATTATTCTCATTGGTAGCGCAGTAACTATTTATGCTGTTTTAATGCTGGTAAACATTCCTGCACTGCCAGCTATATTACTTGCATTGGTACTGGGTTTTATTGCAGCCTGCATAGGCTTTAGTGTAATGCACGATGCCAACCACGGCAGCTACAGCCCCAATAATAAACTCAATGATCTTATTGGCCTTTCTGCCAATGCCCTGGGTGCAAGTTCTTTTTTCTGGAAACAGAAACATAACATTATTCACCATACTTATACTAATGTAGATGGTATAGATGACGACATTGCCAAGAGCCCCATCATCCGCCAATGCGAAAGCCAGAAATGGGTGCCTGCCCATAAAGTACAGCATTTATACTTGCTGCCCGTTTATGCCTTGTCTTCTATCTTCTGGATTTTCTTTATGGATTTTACAAAATATTTTACCCGTAAAATTTATACAACCGATGCATGGAAAATGAATATAAAAAACCATGTCATTTTCTGGATAACTAAAGTATGGTATGCGCTTATTTTTATAGCAATTCCCATTTATATTTGGGGCTGGCTGGGCTGGCTCACAGGTTTTCTTTTAATGAATGTGTCTATGGGTCTTACCCTTTCATTGGTTTTTCAACTGGCACATGTGGTAGAAAATACAGAGTTTGAGCATATATCTTTGGATACTACAAAACATATAGATACCGCCTGGAGCGAACACCAGCTTAAAACCACCAGTAATTTTGCCATGGGCAGTAAAACAATTTCCTGGTTTGTGGGCGGGCTAAATTACCAGATAGAGCATCACCTTTTTCCCAAAGTAAGTCATGTGCATTACCCCGCAATTAGTAAAATTGTACAGCAAAAATGCAGGGAATTTAATCTTCCATACAACCAGTATAAAAGCCTGGGGCAGGCTTTGGCTTCACATTTTAGGGTAATGAAGCAGTTGGGGGTAAAGCCTGCTGCCGCAGTTATAGAAACGCAAACACATGCGGCTGCTTAATTTTTTTTAAGGTTTGTATTTTGCCTGCTGAAAAATAATTTCTGAATCTGTTTTCATCAGGCTATCTAATGTTGTTGCAGGAAAATTATCCATGTATTTTTTTACAATCTGCCATCCGCAAAAGGAGCCAATATTGCCGGGTGAAGCTTCGCCCAGTTCGGCTGTTTTGGGGCTTTCGCCAATGTAATTTTTAATTATATTGTTATCTATCGATTGCAAAAAATTATTCTGCACAAAAAGATCCCAGATAATGGCTTCCCTCTCCAGGCTTTCTTTTAATTGCTTTTCAGTAAATCCTATCAGCATATTTTCTTTAGCAAAGGGTACCAGTTTTTGCAATAAATAAATTTGCTTTCCTTTTTCTACCATTTGCAGCACAAGGGTTTTGTCTGCAATTTTTTCCGGGTACATATCCAGCACAATATTTTTCATGCAATTAATAACAATGTAATCGGGCGTAAAGCGGTTGCTGATATAATCCGGGTAAGTATTTCTAACTAATTCTGTTTTATACAAAGAAAAATTACTGCCCAGGTGCTGGTGGAGCCCTACAATAAATGCATCTGTATCTAATATATCGCCAAAGCCATCTAACGGGCCAATGTAGGTAATTATTTTTTTTGGTATAGCATAGCTGGGAAAATAATAATGCAGGTATTGTGCAGCTTTTTTTATTTGTTTTTCATAAAGCGAAAAATCGGAAAATAGTTTTTGAGACGAATCGTACAAAGGTCGATAGGCACTGATAAAACTATTAATGTATGCGGTTGCAGAATCTGCTGCCCAATGCGGGTCGGTGTTTAAAATAGTGGTTAAAAAATTTTCTCCAAATGATGGATAACGGGCAATGAGCTTATCAAGATTGGCCGGTAGCTGCAGGCTATCCGATGAAAATAAATCTTTTTCAAACCGCTGGGTTGTTAGTTCAATTTTTATATCAGAAACATCAGGAATTTTATTTTTGTTTTTGCAACCCGGCAACCCCGCACTTATAAAAATAATGACTAATAAAAATCTCATGGTTTTAATGCTTTTGAAATATTTAACTTTACACAACAATACAAAAACCTAAAGTTAAGTTCCTTAAGCGTTCGGATCATGAAAATATTTTTGGCTCAGCAGAATTATCATATTGGCAATTTTGAAAGTAATACACAAAAAATAATCAGTGCTATACAGGAGGCAAAACAACAGGCTGCAGATCTGGTTGTTTTTAGCGAGCTGTGCATCTGTGGTTATCCGCCAAGGGATTTTTTATATTTCAAAAATTTTATAGATCAGTGTTACGCAGCTATAGACAGCATAAAAATGTATGCAGATGGTATAGCTGTGCTTGTGGGTGCTCCGCACCGTAATGCACAGGCAGAAGGGAAAGATCTTTTTAATGCAGCATGGTTTCTTGCAGACAAAGAAGTAAAGCAGGTGATACACAAAACCTGTCTGCCCACTTACGATGTGTTTGATGAGAACCGTTATTTTGAACCGGCCAATGAATGGAAAGTGGTGGAGTATAATGGAAAAAAAATAGCGGTCACTATTTGTGAAGATATCTGGAACCTGGGTAGTAATCCTTTGTACCGGTATTGTCCTATGGACATGCTCATGCTTAAAAAGCCAGATGTAATGATTAATTTATCTGCATCTCCTTTTGACTACACACATGATGCTGACAGGCAGGCCACTGTAAAAGCCAATGTATTAAAATATGGCATACCTATGTTTTATTGCAATGCTGTAGGAAGCCAAACGGAAATTGTTTTTGACGGAACTTCCTTAGTGTTTGATAAGAACGCCAACTTATGTGGTAAGCTGGCCAGCTTTACAGAAGACAGTAAAGCATTTATTTTAAATTTAGATGGAACCATAGAGGGAGAAATTATTGAACCTGCTCACCAGTTGCCCGATGCTGAAATGAATCCCGGCAGCCTGGAACCCTCGCTGAATATAGCACAGGTGTATGCTGCACTGATAATGGGAATTAAAGATTATTTTACAAAGATGGGTTTTACCAAAGCCATCCTGGGTAGCAGTGGCGGCATTGATAGTGCTGTTACTTTGGTGTTGGCATGCGAGGCACTGGGTAATAAAAATGTAAAAGCAGTGCTTATGCCATCGGAATATTCTAGCGGGCATTCTGTGGTGGATGCGGAACAACTTAGTAAAAACCTGCACAATCCTTACGATATAATTCCTATAAAAAATATTTACGATAGTTTTTTAAATAAATTAAAACCGCTGTTTGCAGATTCACCCTTTGGCATAGCCGAAGAAAATATTCAGAGTCGGAGCAGGGGAAATTTATTGATGGCTATTGCCAATAAGTTTGGCTACATATTATTGAATACTTCCAACAAAAGTGAACTGGCCACAGGCTACGGAACACTCTATGGAGACATGGCGGGAGGCCTGGGAGTATTGGGCGATTGTTACAAGTTGCAGGTGTATGAGCTGGCAAAATATATAAACCGAAATGGAGAAATTATTCCAGAAGATATACTGACAAAACCTCCCAGTGCAGAGCTGAGGCCGGGGCAAAAAGACAGCGATAGTTTACCCGATTATTCCGTGCTGGATAAATTATTATATCAATACATAGAACAGGCCAAAGGGCCGGATGAAATAAAAGCAGATGGTTTTGAACCCGAATTGGTGGACCGGGTTTTAAAAATGGTAAATGTAAATGAATACAAACGCAATCAGTTTTGCCCTATCATCCGTGTGTCGCCTAAAGCTTTTGGTGTGGGCAGAAGAGTACCGATTGTAGGGAAGTATTTGAGTTGAAGTCATGGTGAATAAGCAATGGTCATTAGGTAAATTGGTATTAAAGAATTTAAAATGAAAAATAAAATTTGCAGCATTCAATTAATATATCCTACAAATAATTAAAATAAATGAAGTAGATGCTTTTTAAATACAGACATAATCACCAATGACAAAGACAAGATTAACAAACTTTTTTAACCCTCCTTTTCGTGGCAGCATTTTTGTTTACTTTCACATCGTAATTTGCAACCAACATTAAATTATCCGATAATATATGCTACAAACAGCAGAAG
>JBKJSJ010000396.1:0-3367 GCA_046595965.1 Ferruginibacter sp. | reverse complement strand
TAATAAAACAATTTGTATAAGGGTAATTTCAATTATAAATCCTCCGGGACCGTTGATGAAACGGGCTGTTGCATTTTCTCTAAGCCCATCATTAATGGTAAGCTGAATAAGCAGGGGCCTTATGGGAGCCATTACGGCCAGCAGGATGGATAACAATAAAGAACCGTAAAATTTTTTTCTATAAGGTTTTGCAAATGCAAAAACTCTTTTTAATAATGTAAATCTTGAATGGCTGGATGCAGCCGTAGCAATACTCATAAAACAAAGTTAGTAAGGTTGTATGCAGCAATAAATAATTAGTTGAGCGAATCGTCTGTTGCTGTTTTTTTATGATAAGCTTTTATAAAGATAGCTCCCAGGTTTTTGTAAGGAGGTACATAATCATCCCAACTTTCCCTGATAGCCATGCTGGGGTCGGTAGAAAATGTTTTAGTAAGCGACTGCCACATTTTTTTCCACGATAAAGTTGTATCGGTAATAAACGTTTGGTTCATGTAATTTAAAATTGGCCGGTTGATATCTCCGGCACCTATTTCTTTGGTAGAAACAATATGTGCATCAGGAGATATTTCCAGTATCTGGTTAAGGTTTTGGTAACCTCCGCAGGAACCCAATACCACGATCTTTGCATTTTCGGGCATGCGGTTAATGGTACCGGGCAACCAGTAACTATGGCCACGATGCACTACCACCGAGGGTTTCATACCAAGTGTTTTGTAATATGCTGCCAGGTGTACCTGGGCAGAATCATCCAGGTTGGCATCGTAATCTAACGGGCGGTTGGCAAACACAAAAACTTTTCCTTTAAGCGATTCTATTTCTACCCATTCTTTTTTATAAGTAACCTTCCAGTCTTTAGCAGAAAATGAATTTACAAACGGCGGAAAAAAAGCTTTTCCATCTTCATCGCCATAAAAGAATACCTGTTGCACAATGCGCCCTTTATCATCCTGCAATTCTTTATTGGCTATTTCATAAATAGAAGGAATCCCTACTGTTTCTGTTAAGTCAATTTTATTGGTACTATCCGCCGATAGAAAAATCATTTTAAGCAGGCCGTAAATAACCGTGCCTCTTGTATTGTTTTCATTTATGTTTTTCTTTTCATTTTCCACCACATAATTAAGGATGGTATTCAATAGTTTTTTATCGTTGATGCTGCTGTAAGAATCTGCCACATCTACCGCATCTTCCAGGTTGCCTGTTTTATCAAGGTTAGCCACAAAAGCCTTCATCAGTATTTCCGATTTTTCGCCGGGCATCGTTTTTAAAAAAGTATCCAGCTTATTAAAATTGGCTGCCATTTTTATAAACTTTTTAAAGAAATCGAAATGCACATTCTGCAGCAGGGAGTCGCCTCTTGGCTGTGTGCCCATGAGCTGCATCATCCGGTTAAAACTATGCTTATAGCTGGAAGTGTAAATATCGCTCTCTCCCATTATCATCATGTAATATAATTCTGTGGGTGTTAAGGGTTGAATGGCTTTCATCCTCACTGCCAGGTTGCTTACATCATGCAACGCATTTATGTGTTTTATAAAATGCTGCAGTGCTTTTCCCTTTAGCATATCCCGCAGGCCATTGGCACCATACATTGCTACCGGCGTGTCTCTCAGTGGCGGTGCTATGCGCTTAAAATATTCAATTTCTGTTTTTACCAATAACTTGTAATAGCCAATGCTATCATAACCTTTATCCCCATCGCCTATATATTTTTTTATATTTTCTATTGTATTTTTCCCAGATAACAAATCATCTAAAAAAGGAAAATACATCAATGCATTTGCTGTCTGGCTCAGTTGCACCACCGTCTTCACCATTACATTGGTATTCTGATGAATCAGTTTTCCCTCAGGAGAAATTTTAGATTGTGCAAAGGAATATAACTGCACCGGATTGTTTCTGCAGGCTACCACTACCAGGCTGTCTGCAAAACCTGATTTTACATAAGGCCTGATTGTTTTTAAAATTTTATCGGGGTTGAGTGCAGTAAATTTTAAATACACAATTTCATCTGCGGCTGCATAATCCC
This sequence comes from Ferruginibacter sp., assembly GCA_046595965.1. GTDB lineage: Bacteria > Bacteroidota > Bacteroidia > Chitinophagales > Chitinophagaceae > Ferruginibacter. The sequence continues at coordinate 1,335 of JBKJSJ010000396.1, read as the reverse complement.
TGTTATCAGAAAAAACAGCCGTAACAATTTTTGCCACTGGGTAATCTGCAGCCTGGATGTGCGGCAGTAAAGACTTACCGGATGCAACTGATTTAATTACCTGCTCAAAGCTGAAAAATAATTGTGGAAATTCTACCGGTTTAATGTCTTTATTTCTCCAGCCAGCTCTAAAAGATTTTAAAAGATTTTCTATCAGCCGCAGGTATCTTATTTTATCATTATTGCTTGCTAATGCAGCATTGGTTTCTACCCAGTTTTCCAATTCATCTACTTTTCTAAAAAGGGCATCGCTTATCTGCAGATTTATTTCATCATTTTTTAATGCATGCAGATAATTATCCAGTTTGCCATCTGCCTTATCTATCAGCGATTGTTCATTATTAATCTTATCATGAAAACCCTGGCGAAATAAGGGTACCTTAACCGTATCGGTCTGCATAGCCCAAAGGCAGGATCCCATCATTAAAAAAACAGAGAGTAAAATTAGTTGCTTCATAAAGTTCTTTTCTTGTGCAAAGATGATGCAATTTAATGTGATAGCTGTAAACGACACTGCAATGATATTGAATGCTGCTTACTGTGCTTAACAATTTGATAATATTATAACGTTCATTTAACGGATGTTTGCACCAAGATGTTCAATTACTTTTGCCCAACAATTTGTTTATGAGTACAACCAAAAAAATTCTTATTGCCGATGATGAGCCGGATATTTTAGAGATCATCCAGTTTAACCTGCAGCAGGAAGGCTATGAAGTGATAACCGCCAAAAACGGGGATGAAGCCATAGAGAAAGCAAAAAAGAATGAGCCCGATCTTATTATACTGGATATAATGATGCCGGGAAAAACCGGGATGGAAGTGTGCAATATCCTGCGCATGATGCCCAACTTTAAAGAAACACTCATTGTTTTTTTAACGGCTATGAGTGATGAGAGTACTGAAATAAAAGGACTGGAAACCGGTGCCGACGATTACCTAACTAAACCCATCAGCCCCAAAGTACTCCTGAGCAAAGTGAATGCGCTTTTTCGAAGATTACACAAAGAAGCAAGCACTATCATTAAAATGGGAGACATGGAAATAGACCGGGAAAAATACCTGGTAAAATTAAAAGGAACTGATATCATCCTGGCCCGAAAAGAATTTGAACTACTGGCACTGCTGGCATCCAAGCCAGGAAAAGTGTTTTTAAGAAACGAAATACTTAACCAGATATGGGGCACTGAAGTTATTGTGGGCGACCGCACCATTGATGTACACATCCGCAAAATAAGGCAGAAGTTAGATATGGATTGTATTACTACCGTAAAAGGAGTTGGGTATAAATTTGAG
>JBKJSJ010000277.1:0-4157 GCA_046595965.1 Ferruginibacter sp. | reverse complement strand
ATCATTATGGAACTCAATAAATACCAACAGGAACTTTTTGATAAGCAACGGCCCGTCATTGAAAATTATGGAAAAAGCACATGGGGATGGACTATATTTTTTCTTTTATGGATGATAGTGGGTGGTTATGCCCTATACCTGCAGGTAGCTGTAGGCCATGTGGTAACCGGCATGAGAGACAATGTGGTTTGGGGTCTTTATATTGCTAACTTTATTTTCTTTATCGGCATCAGTTATGCCGGAGCAGTTATATCGGGCATACTTCACATACTGCAGGTAGAATGGCGCAAACCTATTATACGCATTGCAGAGATGATTACGGTAGTGAGTACCATCATAGGCCCCATATTTATTTTATTATGTATTGGCAGGTTAGACAGGCTGCATCATTTATTTCTTTACCCAAGGCTGCAGTCGCCCATTACCTGGGATGTATTTGCCATTGGCACCTATTTTAGTGGGAGTGTAATTTTTCTTTACCTCGCTTTAATAAAAGATTTTGCCATATACCGGGATGCCCGGCTGAATATTCCTAAGTGGAAACAAAAAATGTATCAAATTCTGGCCATCGGTTACAGGGGCACACCCAGCCAGAAAAAGCATATTAAAATTTCTACCAACCTCATGGCTATCATGATTGTTCCATTGGCCATTATTGTACACTCTGTATTATCCTGGATTTTTGGAATGACGCTTCGCCCGGGTTGGCACAGTACCATCTTTGGGCCCTACTTTGTTCTGGCTGCTATTTATTCAGGCACAGGGGTACTTATTATGTCTATGTGGGTTTACCGCAAAATGTATAAATTAGAAAGTTATCTTACAGACAAACATTTTATTTACCTGGGTTATATTATGATGGTGCTGGGTGCAGCTTATGGGTACTTTACGTTTTCCGAATATCTTACAGATTGGTTTAGTTCAGAAAAATGGAATAGTGAAGTAATTGAAAAATTATTTAACCCGGCCAAATACGGATGGTGGTTTTTATTTGCAAATGTTGCCGGTATTTTACTTCCCGTACTGGTAGTGGCCATACCCAAAACCAGAACACCCAACCTCATAGCTTTTGTCTCCTTTTTTATGGTGATAGCACTATGGATAAAACGATACCTTATTATTGTACCTACCCTTGAGTCACCTTTATTACCCATGCAGGATACAAGAATGGAGTATGTAAAATATTCTGCCACCTGGGTTGAGTGGGCACTTACAATGGCTGGTGTAGCTGCTTTCTTTTTATTCTTCACGTTGCTATCCAAATTTGTACCCATTATTCCAATATCAGAATTTGGTAATAAAGAAAAAGAGAATGTAACAATAGACCCTGAAATTGTTCCAGTTACAAAGCCAATAAAAGAATCGGAAATAGAAATTAAAAAAGAATCTGAAATAGTACCTGCTTAAAATATAGTTTATGAAACAAGCTTTCACAGTACCAGTATTTAAAAATATTTTTAAACAACTCTTTGCACCTGCTGTACTTTTTATAATATTACTTAATCCTCATCCTGTATTTGCACAGGCAGACAGCACACTTACCGACAGCACAAAAGCAGTAGAAGCAGTAGAAGAAGAATCGGGTCTTATTTCTCCGGCGATAGATTTTATAAGTGTTCAAAAAGGAGATAATACCATTGACCTTAAAGCAGTATTAAGAGCAAAAGTAAAAGGATCACAAATAAAATTGCACTTGCTTAAAGTTACGTTTGTGCAGGTAACAGAAGCGGGAGATAAAGAACTGGGTTTTGTTATTACAGATAGAAACGGAAAAGCTGTATTGAAAGCAAAGGCAGATTCTTTAATACCAGATAAAGAAGGCAAGCTGCTTTTTAAAGCAGTGTTTGCAGGCAATAAAGCTATGGAAGCAGCCGAAGGAGAAGTAACCATAAAAAGAGCAAGGCTTGTAATTACACCTGTAAAAGCAGATTCGTTATTAACAATGCAGGTAAAACTAGTAGATTTTGCAACAGGAACTGAAATACCTGTACCCGAAACCATCGTAGGAATATTTGTAAACCGGTTATTTTATCCATTAAAAGTAGGGGAAGGAACTACGGATGAAAATGGAGAAGCAATCATCGAAATTCCAAATAATCTTCCAGGAGATAATGCAGGTAATATTACGCTGCTTGCAAAACTAGATGAAAGCGAATTGTATGGAAACCTGGAAACAAGTGTAACACAAAAGTGGGGCTTGCCGGTTTCAAATAAATTGAATGAACAGCCAAGAGAATTATGGAGTGCTCATCCGCCCATCTGGATGATTGTTACTTTTATAATTTTAATGACAGTTGTGTGGGGACATTATTTTGTAATTATATACGAATTAATCCGGTTAAGAAAAGAAGAACCGCACCCGCCTGTAAAAGCAATTAGTTAGCAGGTTTAACAAAGCATACAACCTCTTATAACGCTACTAAATCGTACCTTGTAAACATAAATAAAATAAGATTTAAAAAACAAAATATCATGAAAAAATTATCACTAATTCTTACCAGTTGCACCGTTTTTCTTTTAATGTCGTTTATGATTGGAAACCAGGCCAAGCCATGGCCGGTACCAGATAAAAACAGTAAAATGGTAAACCCTGTAAAATCCGATGCAAGCTCTATAGCTGCCGGAAAAGCACTGTACAATCAACATTGTAAATCATGCCACGGCACCAAAGGAAAGGGAGACGGCACTAAAGCTGCAACCTTAGATACAGAATGCGGTGATTTTACAAAAGATCTTGCAAAACAAACCGATGGCGCAATTTTTTACAAAAGTGCCGAAGGCCGTAAAGACATGCCTGCATTCAAGAAAAAGATAGCCGATGTAGATGATATGTGGGCTGTTGTAAATTATATTAGAACACTTAAATAATTTTTATAAATTTCTCATTGTAGGTTTAATATAAAATGTTCATCTTCCCAGGAATGATGGACATTTTCTTGTATAACATAAGGATCAATTTTTACTGCAAAAGAATATTGTATTTTTGCCGGTATGAATGGTTGTTCATTCATACCTATTTATTCAAAACTATTCATGCCATTTACTACACAAAACAAAGTTCGCATAGTTACAGCCGCCGCACTTTTTGATGGTCACGATGCTGCCATTAATATTATGCGCCGCATTTTGCAAAGCAAAGGTGCAGAGATTATTCACCTCGGTCATAACCGCAGCGTATTGGAAATTGTAGAGTGTGCCATTGAAGAAGATGTGCAGGGTATAGCCATTACCAGCTACCAGGGAGGCCATGTAGAGTTTTTTAAATATATGAAAGACCTGCTCAATGAAAATGATTGCGGCCATATAAAAATATTTGGCGGCGGTGGCGGCACTATTCATCCCAAAGAAATTGATGAGTTGCATGCGTATGGAATTACAAGAATTTACAGTCCCGATGATGGAAGAAAGATGGGTCTGGAAGGAATGATTGAAGATGTGATAAACCAATGCAGCCTCCCCACTTCCCCGCGGGGGATAATAGAGGAAACTTTTTCTAAAAATGGAAAGTTTGCTTTAGGGGAAATAAAGGACATTAAAAAAATTGCAAGAGCAATAACCCTTGCCGAAAACGGAAAAGATTTTAGCGACTACATAACCGTATTAAAAGAATCAGCTAACAATTTACAGACTTTCCCAAATCCGCCCTTGGGGGATGGGGGGGTCGTTTTAGGAATCACTGGTACCGGAGGTGCTGGGAAATCATCCGTTACTGATGAAATTGTTCGCCGTTTTTTAAACACTTACACAGACAAAACCATTGCAGTAATTTCTGTAGATCCCAGTAAGAAAAAAACAGGGGGGGCACTGCTGGGAGATCGCATTCGTATGAATGCTATTTCATCTCCACGGGCTTATATGCGCAGCCTTGCTACCAGGGAAAGTGATGTGGCGCTGAGCCAGTATGTGCAGCAGGCCATTGATATTTGTAAAGCTGCCGGTTTTGATTTTATCATTTTAGAAAGTGCAGGCGTAGGCCAGAGCGATGCTTCCATTTTAGATTATTGCAATGTGAGCATGTATGTGATGACACCCGAATATGGTGCACCCTCACAACTGGAAAAAATTAATATGCTCGATTATGCAGACCTGATTTGCCTGAATAAATTTGATAAAGCAGGAGCATTGGATGCCCTGCATGATGTACGCAAACAATATAA
>JBKJSJ010000261.1:0-3195 GCA_046595965.1 Ferruginibacter sp. | reverse complement strand
GCTTTTCCCCGTAAATTTATTTTTCATCAAATAAAAAGGAGGTATTATGTCTATTAATAAATCATGGACCCCCTCGGTAATCATTTACTAACGGGTTGTCTTTATCTATGATTATTTTGGTTTTAAAAAAACCGGAGCCGTTGGGAAACCAACGGCTTTTATATATCTTTAAAAAATGTAATTTTAAAATATTCAAAAGATTGCCAGCATGATAAAGATCATGCTAAAACATTTTATTTTCTGTAAATTTGCAATTCAATTCAATTTATGCCAGAGACCATCACTTTAGACAAGCCAGCCCTTACCCCAAAAGATTTTGCTACGGACCAGGAGGTACGCTGGTGCCCGGGTTGTGGGGATTATTCTATTCTTGCACAGGTGCAAAAAATTATGCCTACACTGGGCATTCCTAAAGAAAATATTGTAATTGTAAGTGGTATTGGATGCAGCAGCCGTTTTCCTTATTATATGAATACTTATGGCATGCACAGCATTCATGGCCGTGCAACTGCTGTAGCCAGCGGGTTAAAAGCCGCCCGGCCCGAACTGAGTGTATGGATTGTAACCGGCGATGGCGATAGCCTGAGCATTGGGGGTAATCATACCATTCATTTGCTGCGCAGAAATTTTGATGTAAATATTTTATTGTTCAACAACCAGATTTACGGTTTAACCAAGGGACAGTATTCACCTACCTCCGAAGAAAAAAAAGTAACTAAGAGTTCGCCCATGGGCAGTATAGATCATCCATTTAACCCACTGGCCCTGGCCATGGGTGCCGATGCAAGTTTTATTGCCCGTAGCATGGATAGAGATCCCAAACACCTGCAGGCAATGCTCCTGCGCAGCCAGGCACACAAAGGCACTTCTTTCCTGGAGATATACCAGAACTGCAATATTTTTAACGATGGTGCTTTTGAAATATTTACAGAAAAAAGCAGCAAGCCTGACGAAGTACTTTTTTTAGAACAGGGCAAACCATTAATCTTTGGTGCCACACAAAACAAAGGAATAAAGCTGGATGGTTTTAAACCCGTTATAGTTGATCTTGCAGAAGGAGCTTCTACCGATGATCTTTGGGTGCATGATGATAAAGATTTTTACAAAGCACAGATACTCATCCGCATGTTTGATGATCCAAAACTTGCGGGCCACCTGCCCAGGCCATTTGGTGTTTTTTACGAAATAGACAGGGCCTGTTATGAAGATGTGATGGAAATGCAACTGCAGGAAGCCATTGCCAAAAGCGGCCCCGGTGATTTAGATAAATTACTGAGAGGTAGGGAAACCTGGACAATACAATAGAAGAAAAATCCCTCCGCTTCCTAATGGGGAAGTCACCTAAGCGAAGAATGTTAGAAGTTAAAATAAAAGAGCCATCAATTTTTTGATGGCTCTTGCTTTTATCATATACTCTATTTTATGAGTGCAGAATTTTGTAACATCCTGTTGAACTTTACTTATTATAATGAGAGTGACAGGAATAAATAATAATTGCTAAATCTGTAACACTGTAAATCAATCTTTGCTCCCTATCAATTCGACTGCTCCAACAACCGGCAAATTCATATTTTAATGGTTCTGGTTTTCCAATGCCTTCAAACGGGGTTCTTAAAATATTTTTAATGATGTCGCCGATACAGAGAGCTATTTTTTTATCAGATAATATCCATTGCTGGTATTCTTTAAAAGCCCTAGGTACAAAGATGATATCTCTCATATCAACTCGTCGGGGTTTAAATTAATTCCCTCCTGTTTTGTTTTATATTCTTCTATCCGCTCCCTTAATTCATTTGCGTAAGCTTCATTTTCAAGAATATATTCCGTAGCATCTGCATGCTGTACAGTAATTTCTACTACCTGGTGAGGGAACATTTTTTTTATGCCTTCTATGATATTATTAGTGAGTAAATCTGTATTTATTCTAATAGTTGTTTCCATGCATTCAAATTACGACTATTTTGAATAAAAGTAAAAGCCTTCAACAACTGAAGCCTCTTACTTTTATAACAGTTGTAAAATATTAGCTTCGGACTAGTTCTATTTTAACACGAAATACTTCGGTGCAAGGGTACGGATGGGGCTGGGCTACGCAAATCCTCTCTTTACCAGCTCTTCAGCAATCTGCACGGCATTGGTAGCAGCGCCCTTGCGAAGGTTATCGCTCACTATCCAGCAGTTTAAAGTATTGGGTTGGGTTTCATCTCTGCGGATGCGACCCACAAAAGTATCGTCTTTATCATGTGCGGTTAACGGCATCGGATACACGAAGTTTTCAATATCATCCTGCAAGGTTATTCCGGGGCTGCTGTGCAGAATGTCTTTTATTTCTGTAATAGAAAAATCATTTTCAAATTCAATGTTTACCGCTTCGCTGTGGCCACCCAAAGTAGGTATGCGTACACAGGTAGCCGTTACCCGAATACTGTTATCTTCCATTATCTTTTTGGTTTCATTCACCATTTTCATTTCTTCCTTTGTATAACCATTGTCCACAAACACATCTATCTGCGGAATCACATTCAGGTCAATAGGATATTTGTAAGCCATGTGTCCTTCAATGCCCTTGCGCTCATTCATCATTTGTTCTACAGCTTTTACGCCGGTGCCGGTTACGCTTTGGTAAGTACTTACAACAACCCGTTTAATTTTATAGCGGTCGTGTAGGGGTTTTAGTACTACCACCATTTGTATAGTGCTGCAGTTGGGGTTGGCTATTATTTTATCGGCTGCTGTTAGTACATGTCCGTTTACTTCGGGCACTACTAATTTTTTGGTTTCGTCCATACGCCATGCGCTGCTGTTGTCTATTACGGTTATGCCTGCATCAGCAAATTTTGGTGCCCACTCCAGCGATGTGCTTCCGCCTGCAGAAAAAATTGCAATGGCAGGTTTGGCATCAATGGCATCCTGCATGCCTATTACTTTATATTTTGTCCCCTTAAATTCTATTTCTTTCCCAATAGATTTTTCAGAAGCCACCGCTAATAATTCCGAAACCGGAAAATTTCTTTCTGCCAATACCTGGAGCATTTTTGTGCCAACCAGCCCGGTAGCACCTACAACCGCAATTTTCATTTTTATTTGTTTTAATGTAAAAAATAAGCCTCCCGTTTTTGGCGGAAGGCAGTTTTATCTTTATACAATTAAGATATACTCAGCTCCGCCAATTGGCCTGTTTAATCTTATTCGTAT
>JBKJSJ010000081.1:0-7720 GCA_046595965.1 Ferruginibacter sp. | reverse complement strand
AGGTTCAGTTGCACAGTCCAGCCATCTATAGTATTAATCATTTCTATTTCGGCAATAAAATTTTTATAAATTTCTGAATATATTGCGGGTCTCAGAATCGTTGTAGTAAAACGGAGTTCATCTGTAGGTGAATTCATATTCCCCTCAAATGAATTTTTAATTTCTCCCACTTTAAAGTTGATTTGTTTTAAATATTTAAAAGTGTTTTTATAAACCTTAGAAGCTTCTTTAAAATCTTCACCAGTAAAAAGAATAGCCTGCCAGCTCCCGGTAGTATCTTCTACTGAATGAAAACGGTAAATAACACATTGAGAAGCACCAGGCAGCCGGATTTCAGATTGAAAAATATCCCTGTCTTCATCTGCCGGCAAAGCCGCTCCTTGTATTTGATGATAATTGTTTTGATAATTTTCTACCACGATCGCCAGCGATTCGGTAAAAGCATTTGTTGGAAGAAGTTTGTGGAGTAACTGGGCGTTGGAAATGTGGGACATCAACAGCAACGATGTTCCGAGGGTGAGTAATTTTTGCATAGTTTAGATTGGTTTGAGTTGCAATATAGGATATAATATTTTATGCTTTTTATGAGCCCAATATAAAAGTAGAGATTATTCTACAGGAGTTTTACAAGCAGGGCTACAAATTTCAAAGTTGCATGCACTATCTTAGAGTTTCAAAATTCATTTTTCCCAAAACCAATAATACCCCGCTTAATTGCCAGCTCTGAAAAAATAATAAACCAGCAATAATTAATAAAAACCTTCGTAAACCTGCGAAGGTTTTTTTATTTGATATATAGTCCGATCTGAGGAAATAAGAAGGGGGCGAAGGCAATTTATTTTTTCTCAATGAAAAAAAATATACTGGTAATATGGAAAAAAAATTTCACTTATATCAGACGGAATTTCATTTTTTGGCCAATATTTTTTGGCTGAAATTTCGGTTAGCTTTTGTACGGTAGGGGTTGGTGAACGCTTACCTGTAGCGGCATATTTCGACCTGTACCGAAGCATTTCGGTATAGAAAAGTATTGGACTAATTTATAAATCAAATCGGAATTAATTATCATAATGGGCATAAATATTATGCTATAAAGATATTAATAAGCTTTCCTGTTTTGTGGAATTCTAATAAATACTGCTTTCAAAAGAATTTCTATCTATAAAACCAGTATTTTGCTGCTATGAAAGCGGCTTCCGTAAAAGAAATAAAATCGGCCATAGAAAATCTTTCTCCTGCAGAGCTGCTGGAGCTTTGCTTGCGCTTAGTAAAATTTAAAAAAGAAAACAAAGAACTGGCTACTTATATTTTGTTTGATGAAACAGATGAAGCTGAATATATTAAAAGTGTGCAAGCAAGTTTATCATTATTGTTTGAAGATGTAAATAAAACAAACCCTTATTTTGCAAAAAAAACACTGCGGAAAATAGTGAGAGTGGCCAACCGGTATATCCGTTACAGTAAAGACGCTACTACAGAAGTGGAAGTGTTGCTTTATGTGGCGGATAGTATGCGTGGTCTTAAACTGGATATGAAAAAAAGCACAGCTTTAGAAAATATTTATATAGGGCTTATAAAAAAAATAAAAAAAGGCGTAGAATCTTTGCATGATGATCTGCAATACGACTACCAAAAGCAAATAAAATTACTTGAAACCTGTCTTAAATAACTAAATTATGAAACGAAAAATATTTTTTTTGTTAGGGTTTATAGCTGTCTTAAACGCAGGTGCCCAGGAAAAGCCTGCAAAATTTTCAGAGCAAATGAAGGCTACTGTAAGGGAGCAGGTGAAAGAAGCAGCACAACATGCCTGGAATGGATATAAAAAATATGCCTGGACAATGGATGACCTTGAACCTCTGAGTAAAAAAGGTAAAAACTGGTATAAATATTCTATGCTGATGACACCTGTAGATGCATATGATACTTTTATTATGCTGGGCCTAACGAAAGAAGCAGCAGAAGCAAAGGAAATAATATTGTCTTCTCTCAATTTCAATCTTGATAATGATGTGCAGGTATTTGAAATTACCATACGTTTGTTGGGGGGATTGATAACGGCTTATGAACTTGATGGAGATAAGAAATTTTTGCAGTTGGCTACTGACCTTGCCGATCGAATGATGCCTGCATTTATTACGCCTACGGGTATGCCTTACCGTTATGTGCACCTGCAAACGGGTAAAACAAGAGATGCTATAAATAACCCGGCAGAGATTGGTACTTTGATGCTGGAGTTTGGCCAGCTGAGTAAACATACAGGAGATAAAAAGTATTATGATGCTGCAAAAAATGCCATCCTGCAGGTTTATAAAAGAAGGAGTAAGCTAAATTTGGTGGGAGAACAGATAGATGTAAACACGGGTCAGTGGGTGAAAACCAGATCGCATATCAGCGGATATATAGATTCTTACTACGAATATTTGTACAAGAGCTGGTTGCTCTTTGGCGATAGAGATTTTAAAAGGGCTTTTGAGAAACACAATACTGCCATAAAAAAACATTTACTCAGTAAAACTTTAAACGGAATATTTTTGAGGGTGGTAGATATGCACACAGGCAAAGAACTGGCTACTACTTATGGTGCGCTGGATGCATTTTATGCCGGGCTTTGTGCATTTGCAGGAGATGTGCAAACAGCAACAAAGATTCAGCAAGCCAATTATTATATGTGGACGAAGTTTGGCATGGAGCCAGAAGAGTTTAATTTTAAAACTGATAGCATCAGCAGTGCCTATTATATTCTTCGACCGGAAAATATAGAAAGTTGTTTTTATCTTAATCGTGCCACAAAAGATGATCAGTATTTATGGATGGGTAAGCAGATGATAGAAGATATAATTCGTAACTGTAAAACAGCCGATGCATTTGCTTCCATAAAAGATGTACGTACCAACGAAAAATTAAATTCCATGCAAAGCTTTTTCTTTGCGGAAACATTAAAATATGCATACCTGCTTTTTGCAGATGATAAAATATTCGATCTTAAAAAATCAGTATTAAATACAGAAGCACATCCATTAAAAATTGTAATCAATAAGAAATGATCACATCTGTAAATGATTTTAAAACTGTTTTTTTTATAGGCATAGCCGGCACCGGCATGAGCGCCATTGCCCAATACCTGGCTGGTATTGGGAAAAATGTTTCGGGCAGCGACAGGTATTTTGTAGAAGGCGAAACAAATGATACCCGCAGCAAACTCCAGGCAGAAAGCATTAAATGTTTTTTGCAAAACGGAGAGGGCGTTCATGATGACATAGACCTTGTAGTCGTTAGCACCGCAGTTGAAGATACTGTGCCCGAAGTGCAGAAGGCAAAATTGCTGAACATTCCTATTATTAAAAGAAGTGAGTTACTGGCCATAATTGCCAGGAGTAAAAAGACCATTGCTGTGGGAGGTACATCGGGAAAAAGCACTACCAGTGCCATGCTGTTTCAAATAATGGAGCAGGGCGGAATGCAGCCCAGCATCATAAGCGGTGCAGGCCTGGTGAGCATTATAAAAGAGGGAAAAATTGGCAATGCAAAAGTAGGAGCAGGAGAGTGGCTCATTATTGAAGCAGATGAAAGTGATGGCTCCATTGTGCAGTACACACCGGAAGCAGGGTTGTTATTAAATGTAGATAAAGACCACCAGGAGATTGCAGAGCTGATGCAGATATTTGCAACATTCAAAAAAAATACAAAAGAGTTATTTGTAGTCAATCAATCCAATGCCCTCGCCAAACAATTATCGGCAGACATAAAAAATGATTTTTCTGTTGATGAACATTCCGGAGCCGGATATATTGCCAGCGATTTTAACCAGCATGGAATGTTTATCCAGTTTATCATTAACCAAAATTTATTTTCTTTAAACACCGTAGGCAAACACAATATGGAAAATGCACTGGCCGCTACAGCTGTTGCCCACCAGTTAGGCGTAAGTTATTTAGATTGTGCCGAAGGACTAAAAAATTACGAAGGCATTTACCGCAGGCACCAGTTGCTGGGTATTAAAAACGGGGTAGTGGTTATTGATGATTATGCCCACAACCCTGCCAAGTGTGCGGCATCTATTGCAGCCTGCCAGCCCATTGCAGCTAAAGTAGTAGCCTGGTTTCAGCCACATGGTTACGGGCCCACAAGATTTTTGCGCCCCGATTTTGTAAAAGAAATTGCAGGCACCCTGCGCCCGCAGGACGAAATATGGATGAGCGAAATTTTTTATGCAGGCGGCACAGCAGTAAAAGATATTTCTGCCAATGATTTGATAAACGATATTAAAACTTTAAATAAAAATGCATTTTTTGTAGAGGACAGAAATGTGTTTTTAGAAACCGTAAGACCACACTTAACGGATGATTGTGTGTTGTTGCTGATGGGTGCAAGAGACCCGGGCCTGGAGGCGTTTAGTAAAAATATATTTGAGCAATTATAAAAAATTACTCATGGTTCGGAGGAAACATTTTTGAGTTTCGAAGTTTAAAATGCTTCGTTCCCCAGCCTCACAAAATGATTTTATTTTGAAAGTAAAAAATGAAATGTGACAACTCTTTTTATTAATATACAACAACTGCTGGGTGTTACAAAGGAAATGGTTCTCCTCCGTGGCGCAGCCCTGGCCCATTTACCTGTTATTGAAAATGCTTTTATATTAATTGAAGATGGCATCATTGCAGATTATGGGCACATGTACGAATTGGAATTAAAAGTTCCTCAACTGCCAAAAAATATTATTGATGCTGCAGGCCAGTTTGTTTTACCTGCCTGGTGCGATAGCCACACCCACCTGGTATTTGCCAAAAGCAGGGAAGAAGAATTTACAGACAAACTAGTCGGAAAAACCTACGCAGAAATTGCTGCCAAAGGCGGCGGCATTTTAAACTCTGCCAATGTGATAAACCAAACCACCGAAGAAGAACTTTTTCGTTTGGCCTTGTTGCGTTTAAAAGAGGTGGCAGTATTGGGCACGGGTGCAATCGAAATAAAAAGCGGGTATGGGTTAACGGTAGAGGGAGAATTAAAAATGCTGCGGGTTATAAAAAAATTAAAACAACAATCAGATCTTACCATAAAATCTACCTTTCTTGCAGCACATACTTACCCGCTGGCTTACAAGGAAAATCATGCCGCTTACATTAACAGTATCATTAATGAAATGCTGCCGGTAATAGCTGCAGAAAAACTGGCTGATTATATTGATGTGTTTTGTGAAAAAGGATTTTTTTCTGTAGAAGAAATGGAAACCATCTGCAAAGCAGGAGCAGCGGTTGGTTTAAAACCAAAATTGCATGTGAACCAATTGAACAGTATCGGCGGCCTGCAAGCGGGAATAGCTTTGGGAGCTGTTTCTTTAGATCACCTGGAAACAATGAGTGATGAAGATGTGCAATCTTTGGCTGTGTCCAACAGCATCGGTACTTTATTACCCACTGCTGCATTTTTTCTCAGGATGAATTATCAGCCTGCAAGAAAATTAATAGATGCAGGTGCAGCCATTGCACTGGCTTCCGATTATAACCCCGGCTCATCGCCCAGTGGCAATATGAATTTTGTAGTGGCACTCAGTTGCATACAAATGAAAATGCTGCCGCAGGAAGCTATTAATGCTGCAACCATAAACGGCGCTTATGCCATGGAGTTAGAGCAGGAAGTTGGCAGCATCAGCATCTGCAAAAAAGCAAATCTTATTTTTACTAAACCTATTCCTTCACTTGCATACCTGCCTTATTCTTTTGGGCACAACAATATAGATAAGGTAATGATCAATGGAAGTTTTGTATAAGAAGCTGTCTAAAAATGATTGTATGAATTTCTTATTTGGCCAAAAGTGGCTGCGATAGTTATCGGAGCGTTCGTTTCCCACCACAAGTGTTCGGAAGATTTTATTAATACAAAAAATAATGTCACCCCTTCGGGGTTAGTGCACTTCAGAATAACTTTCTCTATGATAATATCATCCCTTCGGGATTTAAAAGCCTGAAGGGCTGATATTAATATAGACAACCGAAAAATTAGTAGTAAGCAAACCCCGAAGGGCCTGTCCCGATTTTTCGGGAGTGACATTATTTACGGTAAATTATTAATGTATTCCAAGCCAGAGATAACATCCATACACTTGTGGTGCGACACGAACGGTTTAATGTTGAATGAAAATTCAATTTTTTGACAGCTTCTCTTGGAGGTTTGTGCACTTCAGAATAACTTTCTCTATAGTAATTCCATCCCTTCGGGATTTAAAAGCCTGAAGGGCTGATATTAATATAGACAACCGAAAAATTAGCAGTAAGCAAACCCCGAAGGGGTGACATTATTTACGGTAAATTATCAATATATTCCATAAGAGAGATATCTTCCGAACAGTTATGGTGTTATACGAACGTTTACATGGTGAATGAAAATTCTATTTTTAAACAGTTTATAAGATAATAAAAAATGAAAAATAAGAGAGAACCGTTTTTATGGATGCTTGTTTTCCTATAATTAATTATCCCACTAATTTTAGTTGCAAAAGAAAAACTGCAATGCCCACAACGAATCCCACCAATGCTATCCAGCCAATTTTTTTGAGGTACCACATAAAATCAATTTGTTCTATGCCCATTACCGCCACTCCCGCAGCAGAACCTATGATGATAGCACTACCGCCGGTGCCGGTAGTGAGTGCCAGGAATTCCCAAAAGGAATGATCTGTAGGATAAACAGACATGTCATACATGCCCTGCGATGCAGCCACCAGCGGCACATTATCTACAATGGCTGAAAGCAGGCCTAATGAAATGCCGATTAAATAATCATTTTTTAAGGTACTGCTCAGAAAGCTGGCCATAATTTTAAGTAAGCCATATGACTGCAAAGCAGAAACCGCCAGTAAGATGCCAAGAAAAAATAAAATGCTGGGGCTGTCTACTTTTTGTAATGCTGCGGCTACCGTATATTTTTCTGCAATGTGGTGATGCTTGTTTTTATGGATAATTGTTGTGATGATCCACATCCAACCCAAGGCCATCAACATACCCATAAAAGGAGGTAAATGAGTAATCGTTTTAAAAACAGGTACAAACAGCAGGAATCCAATACCGGCAAAAAGTATGATTCTTCCATCCCGTTTTTCTTTTGCAGAACTATCCTGAGTAGCTGTCACTTTTATTTTTTTTCCTCTAAAACGATATGCAATAATTAAAGCAGGCACCAGGCAGGCAGCCAGGCTCGGAAATATCAGTTGCTTCATAATATTCAGTGCGGTTATTTGTCCGCCTATCCAAAGCATCGTAGTAGTTACATCACCCAGCGGCGACCAGGCCCCTCCGGCATTGGCCGCTATTACCACAAGGCCTGCAAACCATAAGCGGTCTTCTTTTTCACTTAACAATTTTGAGCACAATGATGACATAACGATGGCTGTCGTTAAATTATCCAGCAGTGCAGATAGAAAAAAGGTAAGGCTGGCTATAATCAGTAAAAGTGTTGGTTTGCTGGTTGTATTTATTTTTTCAGTAATAATATCAAAGCCACTATGAGAATCTATCAGTTCTACTATGGTCATCGCACCCAGCAGGAAAAAAAGAATAGAAGCAATTTCTCCCAAATGATGCAGCAGTTCTTCTGTTACCAGAGTGGCCGATTGGCTTTGCAGGATATAAATCGTCCAGCAGAGCACACCGGCAATTAAAGCCGGCGCAGCTTTATTTATTTTTAGCGGATGTTCAAATGCAATGGCCAGGTAGCCCAGTAC